>CALUWZ010000152.1 GCA_944324625.1 uncultured Mailhella sp.
GACCCTTTGAGCGGTATGTACAGATTATATACTGAAAAAAATGTCAACAGATACAAGCTTTGGACCAATGTCGGGGCGTATAAAAATTCGGAAATGGAAGATTTGTTTGAAGCTGTGTCCAAAGAGGAAAACTTGGAAAAGAAAAAAGCCCTGTATGCTCGGATTCAAAAGGTTCTTGCCAATGATTATGCATCGCTGTGGCTTATTTCCAATATGTATTATGTGGTAACGAAAAAAAATGTCAAGGGTATGGAGGCATTGCCTTATAAAATGATGTCACCCATGCTGAATGTGACCGTGCAGTGATAAGCAGTATGAAAAAGAGCAGGACGATTTCCCTTTCAAAAGCCATTATTTTTCCGTATTTCGGAATGGCGGTGTTTTTTTTGGCTTTTGCTTTGCTTGTGTATTTTCTGGTTGCCAAACTGCATAATGAGCATGAATCGCTGTACCGGAAGGCCATAACAGATACGGCCGTTTATGTGAATTTGTTTGACGGGCTGCAGCAGATTCAAAATGATGTGAATAAAGTTATCAATGAGAAAAACTTATTGGTAGCAGAATTTGGTTTTCGTGAAATAAAAAATAATCTCAACAAGTTATTGAAAGTCGCGGGTGAAAAGCAAAAAAGTGCTGTCTGGCGGGAACAGGGAAATATCATGGACCTGCTGTCTGCTTACGGCGCACTGCTGCAGGATGTGGAAAAATATGTGGCGGAACGCAATGCTTTGGTTCGGGAGCGTTTCAAAAATTTGCAGGAAATCAGGTATGTCGGCGTGCTGATGAGGGATTTTTCCAATGAAAACAAAATAAGGGAACAGCATTTGCTGAGTTTGGCCAATATGGTTCTCAATGATTTGCTGCTCTTGAATTCAGACGTGCCCATGTTTTATGCCATAAAAATTTACAACAGTTTATTGTTTTATTTTTCGGAACTGAAAAAAGAAGCGGGAAAACTGCAGAATTCGGCATGGGAAGAACTATTGAACCGTCTTTCTTTGATTATGCTTGACGACAATTCCACGCTGTTTCTGAAATGGGAACAACTGTACAACAAAGAAACGTCATTGCTCATTTATTTGAATTCCCTGTCAAGGCAGACGGGCATTGTTTCCTCGGCTTTGTTTGAAGAACTTTACGTTGCGGCGGAAGAACAAAACACGTTTATGCGGAAAATTATGGATCATTTGTCATGGTTCAGTATTTTTATCAGTGTTTTTTTTATGTTTTCCATTTTTTTTGCTTTTCGTTTTCTGTCAGCCCATGTGCTGCATCCCGTAAAGGTTTTGGGTACTTTTATCAAACAGCGTTCCGATAACGTCAATTGTTCTTTTGTTGATCAAAAAGTTGAGGAAGTTCGGGATATTTCCTGTGCCGTGTATGATTTTGTCAATCGGATCGAAGAAAATGAAAAAAATCTTCGGGAATCGCATCAAAATTTGGAAAAACAGGTTTTGGAACGCACGGCTGAAATCAGACGGCTTTCCGAAAAAATTATCAATGTTTCCGAAGAAGAACGGTTTAAGCTTGCGGCAGAACTGCATGATGACATCGGCTCCAGCATAGGAACGATTAAATTCGGCATTGAGCATGCGCTTTGCCTTTTAAATAATTCCGAAATGGACAATGCGAGGGAATCATTGGACAGTTCCGTGCAGATTGTCAAAAGCGTGGCAAGGCAGCTTAGGCGCATTCAGACAGATCTGCGCCCTCCGCATCTTGACCTCGGTCTGCTGAAAACCTTGGAATGGTATGTGGAAGATTTTAAAACCATACATCCTGCCATTAATATACAGGCAGATTTCTTTTTTGATGAGCTTTTGCTTTCCACGTCCATGCAGATCGTGACCTACAGGATTATTCAGGAAGGCCTGAATAACGTGGCAAAGCACAGCAAAGCTACGGAAGTGCTGCTGCAGGTGCTTTATGACGAGGATTATTCCATAGTTATTTCCGATAACGGTGTTGGCTTGGAACAAACCAAAACAAAGGAAGGGGGGAACGGTTTGAAAAATATCAGGGAACGGGTTAAAGTCAGCGGAGGGGAATTTATTATTGACAGCTCTTCTGAAGGAACGACCATAACAGCTTTGTGGAAAAGTTTAGATAGTATGTAAAATCAATATATTATATTAAATTTTTTCTGCATTGCAAGATTTTGAAATAAGCGTATATACTGTAACGTATAAATTTTGCCAGATAATGTGAGGTTGCTATGCAGACAGTAGGGTTTATCGGCTGCGGAAATATGGGATCAGCCATTATATACGGCATAAGCCGCAGCAAGGCGTTTCAGGTGGCAGGCTATGACCATCATCCCGAAAAATTGCAGAAACTGCATGAGGAATGCGGACTTTTGGTCTGTGAAAGCGAAGAAGAATTGGTAAAAAAATCCGATATCTTGGTAATCGCCGTAAAGCCTTATGCCGTGGAAGCCTTGGTACGGCGCATTTCTTCCTGTCTTTCTTCCGTGAAAATTGTGATTTCCATTGCGGCGGGCATACCTGCCCAAACCATAAAAAATGCAGGCTGTGCTCTTCCCGTATGCACGGTTATGCCCAATACCCCCGCCATGGTGGGGGAAGGCTGCACTGCGCTGTCTTTTGATGACCCCATGCTTACGGCTGAACACAAAGACGTGATTAAAACCATTTTTGCGGGCGTCGGATATACCGTGGAACTTTCGGAAAGCAAATTTCCTGAATTTTCCGCATTGCTCGGCAGCGGCCCTGCATTTGTTTTTTATATGCTCGAAGCCATGCTGGAGGCCGCTATCCGCTTGGGCTTTAAATATGACGAAGCCAAAAAAATGCTGGAAATGCTTTTTGCGGGCAGTGCCAAGCTGGCTCAGCATGATTTTGACGTTCCCCATGCCAAACTGCGTCTGAATGTGTGCTCTCCCAAAGGAACAACCATTGCAGGCATGAACAGCCTTGATAAAAATGCCGTGCGCGGCAATATTATAGAAGCTGTCATGGCAACATACGACAGATATCTTGAAATGATGAATACCAACAAGTAGAGGTTTTATTTATGGACAGCCAACTTGAATTTTTTTCTCATGCAGTGAGTGCTGATTTTGATATTTTGGTTGCTTTGCTCAACACAACAAAGAACGGTGCGGAAAAAACGGAAAGCACGCTGCGTTCTGCCCGTGATTTTCAGTGTTATCAGCCCGACCATCACCAGTATCATTCCCTGATTGCCGATGAATGCGTAAAGCAGAGCGGTTTTTCTTCCTATGCGGAGGCTTTGCAGGCCGTGTGCGCAAAATTCGGCGTTAATGGCGAAAATACGGAAGAAAAAGAACATGAACTGATGTGGAAGGCAGTTTCTTTGGCTGCGAAAGAGTATACGGAAGAGGATTATATCCGTTTTGCCCTTGAACTTCGCATTCAGCCCAAGACTTATTCTTTCGTGGGCATAAAAGAGGCCGTTAACGCAAAATTTGCGGAAAAAGAAATTCTGCCCATGTATAAAATCGCGCTGTGCGTCAATGCGCTGGTACTCGGGTATTTTGCGGAAAATCCCTGCGCGTCTTCCAAACCTTATGAATCTTCTCTGCTTGAGCTTCGCAGTGTGGAACGCTTTGCCAAGTTTGCGCTTTTTTCAGAAAATGTGCTTGGCGCGCATTCCGAACAGGAGGCGTTTTGTCTGGCTCTTGTGCTTGCCGTGGCGGCTCTGCGCAAGCGTGACCTTGTTTTTTACGGCCGTTCCGGCGATTCCAAAGCGGAACTTATCCGTAAAATGAAACGCTTTACCGCACTTTTGAAAACTGTGCCTGCTTTTGCCTATGCAAAGGGAAATACCGAGGTTATGGAACTGGTATATGCCTTTAACCGTGCGTATCTCGGCATGTACAAAATGCCTCTGCCGAAGGAAATGGCCTGCGAAATGCTGTTCGGCACCATGTTTTCTTCTCTTTCTGCCGAAGAGCGCGAAGCTGTGGCCAAAGCTGAACAATGCACTATGGATTTAAAGCAAATCAGCGACAAACTGCTCAGCCTCGGCATCAGCAAAGACCAAATGCAGGATTTGATCGGCGTGCTTGCCCTTTCCAACAATAAGCTGATTAAAATTGAAAATATCTTTATTGAATGGGCGGTAAAACTCGGCCTGCGCTAAAAAATATAAATCCCCGTTTCCGAATTCGGAGGCGGGGATTTTTTATGCAGAAATTTCTGAAGAATTTCTGATAAGTTCCGGCATAATCGGCGGAACGGCGGAAAAATTATCCGATTTTCTGACAGCCTGCGCCCTGTATGACGCTTTTTCCCCCGTGGGCGGGGATAATGCTGATCTGTGTGCCGATACGTTCCTTCAGCAGGCCTATATGCGAAATAATGCCGATCAGCTTGCCTTCCTGCTGAATGTTTGCAAGGGTGGACAGGGCAGTATCCAGACTTTCTTCGTCAAGCGTGCCGAACCCTTCGTCAAGGAAGAGGGAATCCACCTGCACGTTTTTGCTTGCCATCTGCGCAAGGCCGAGGGCAAGGCTCAAGCTGACCATAAAGCTTTCGCCGCCCGATAAATTCTGTACGGCACGTTTTTCGCCGCCTTGGTAATTGTCCAGAACATTGAGGCTTAACGGATCGCTGTCGTCGGGCACAAGAAGATAGCGTTTTTGCAGGAGCTGCAGTTTTTGGTTGGCAAACTGCACAACTCGGGCAAAGGTTATGCCT
>CALUWZ010000153.1 GCA_944324625.1 uncultured Mailhella sp.
ATTCCGTCAAGATAGACATTGTCATCCTGCTCTTTGTTTTCTACGGTGCATATTCTGTACAGCGCACGGGGTTTGGAAATTTTTTTTGCCTGTTCGGCAATTTCCGCAAAGCTTTCTTCCATGTCATCAGGAATATGCAGTTTGTTCATGATTTTTTTTACGTCAAAATCAAGCGCAATATCGGTAAAAACAGTATACATTGCCTTTCTCCTTGTTTGCATGTCTGTTACCTGCAAAACAGCAAAAATGCTATAGCAGGCGCTAAGTCAGTATGTTTTTTGGCGGTTAAAAACTGTCAGATGAAATATTCTGCTGCAGTAATGCGCAGTTAATTAAGGGAATGTTTTCAAGGTGAATATGCTGAAGTTTTTTTACGGATTTCTGCGCTGCTGTGCATGGCTTTTCCCGCAAAACAGCAGGTATTTCGGCTTATAAAGGTGAAACGCCGTAAAACAGACGTGCTGGCTTTTCATATAAATGACATTGCCGAAGCCGGTTTCAGATAAAAAGAGTTTGGAAATATTCCCTAAAGAATATTATAATTTTAAACAAAAATTCAGCGGGTTTCATTGCTGAAAGCTATAAAAAAACGGACCGAAGTCCGTTTTATGGCAGAGGGTTTAGGGAGAGTTAGGAAATTTTTATTCAGAAATCTGAAGAATTCAGAGTGAAACAGCAGACTTTTGCCTGCTGTTTCACGTGATTTTTGTTTTCTATTAACCGATAGGCAGGCGGATAAATTTTTCGGGAGCTTTGCTGTTGTAGTACTGATTGATCGGACCTTGTTTTTTGTAAAGTTCATGACCGTATTTAACCGCATCGAGGTCAACTTCCACGCCGATACCGGGACCTTCGGGAACGGGAACAACGTTGTTTTTAGGACAGAAGGTTCCGCCTTTGATAATGTCGTATTCCATAAATCTGAACAAAGACTGGTGCGGTTCACGGATATGCCATAAGGCGGCGGAAAGCTGCATGTAAACTGCAGTGGCAACGCCTGCATCACCGCTGTAGAAGGAAACATTAATGCCCATACGTTCGCAGGCATTGATAAAGCCTACTGTTCTGTTTATTCCGCCAAGGCTTGTGGTGTTGACAACAAAAATGTCGGGCACGCCAAGGTGAGCAGCAAGAGCAATATCAGGGTTATGGGTTGAAAATGGAATGGCGGTATGCTGACGAAGCTTTTTCATGTCCCAGAATGTTGGTACAGGATCTTCAAATTGACGAATATTGTAAGGTTCAATGCCTTTGCAAAGTTCAATTGCAGAAGGAAGAGCCCAAGCCATATTGGCGTCAATGCGCAAAATAGCATCATCGCCAAGGGCATTTCTGAGTTCTTTAATTAAAAGAATATCTTTTTTTACATCACCTGAAGAGCATTTGCCTTCAAAATAGGTAGAGCCGAATTCTTCCTTGCGCTTTACGCAGTAGGCAACTATTTCGTCAATGGTGTTCAGGCCGCTGAAATCACCTTTTGGGAAAAGATAGGAATAATATTCGCAGAAAGGAATTTCTTTGCGGACGGCGCCGCCGAGCAGTTTGTATATAGGCAAGTTCCAAAGTTTGCCGCGGATATCCCAAAGCGCCATTTCAATGCCGCCGAAAGACATTCTGGGAAGAATGCCGTCGGTATTCATGAGAACTTTCATTTCAGGAACACAGAGTTCTTCGCAGTGGGCAATGTCCAGAGGATCGGCACCGATAAGTTTTTGAGCCATGTGGTGATTAATGTCATTTTCGCATTCCCATGAAGGAGCTTCTCCGTAACCGACAATGCCGCTGTCCGTTTCAATGGTGACAAGAACCCTTGTAACGCCCATATAACCGCCTACAGACCATTTATAAGGCATTTTGAATGGAATATTAAATGCTTCTGCTTTAACCGAAGTAATTTTCATAAGCAATCTCCTTGAAAAGTTGTTTTCATATAATTCTCATTAAGTTGTCAGCAAGTCAATATTTTTGTCGACAAAATTTTTTATTTGTATTTTTATTATTAATATTGCATTAATTTTATAAAAAGTATAGGTTTGAAAAAAAGGAAAAAGCTATGCAGAAAAAAAAAGATACGAAGAAAAATAAAATTGTCAGCGATATTATTAAACTTATTGTTTCCAGAAAGTTTAAACCGGGGGACAGGCTTATAGAAAGTGATTTGGCTGATTATTTTTCTACAAGCCGTGCTCCGGTGCGCGAAGCGTTGGGAGAGCTTGCTTCTATCGGTTTTGTCACCCAAATTCCGCGCAAAGGTTTTAAAGTGATTTCTTTTACCCGCAAAGAAGTGGAAGACAGCTACACCGTGGCAGGACTTATTGAAGGTTTTGCACTTTCTCAGTCCATTCAGTATTTTTATGATTCAGATTTTGTTAATTTGGAAAAAATTTTGGATAATATTAACCAAGCCATAGCTAAAAACAATGATATAGTTGATTTGACTGTTAATGATGCGGAATTTCATCACTATCTGACTTCAAAATATAAAAACAGCATTATTCAGAAACTTGAACTGACCACTCAAAAAAATATCGCCCATTATATATATTTTCAGGAATGGCAGCAGTCACAGCCGCTTGAAATGTTTTATGAACGTCATAAAAAAATTATTGAAGTCATGAAAACCAAGGATGTTTACCGCATTGAACAGACAATTCGGGATCATTATAATGAAACAGGTCATTTGCTGGCAGAATATTTGGAAAAAAATTCATCAGATTTTGTTTCCCTGCAAAAAATTATTAATGACAGCATAAAAGTTTGATAATCGTCAATTCAGCTTTTTGTTTTGATGTAAATCAAAATAAAAAAACTGCCGTTTCGGCAGTTTTTTTTAGGGAGTATTTTAATAAGCAGAGGAAAATCAATTTTGTTTTGCTTTGGCAATATCACGTTCCAGCTGTTCTTTGGCCAGCTGCTGTCCGCTGGGAGTAATGCACAGACCGCCTCGGCAGGTACAGCGGAGTTCAGGAGGAAGCTGTTTGCCTACACGAAAAAGAGTTTCTGCCACTTCATCAAGAGGGATAAGTGGGTCATAACCGCCCATGACCATATTGGCACAGACAACGGCATTGGCAGCAGACATTGCATTTCTGCTGATGCAGGGAACCTGTACAAGACCCGCTACAGGATCGCAGATAGTGCCAAGAATATTTTGCACCGCACAGGAAGCTGCCTGACAGCTTTGCTTTGCCGTTCCGCCCATAAGATAAACAAGTCCGCCTGCGGCCATGCCTGAGGCTGCTCCCGGTTCAACTTGACAGCCGTATAATTCTGCGGAATAATTACAGTCTTTGCTCATGACAATGCCTATTGCGGAAGTAACCAGCATGGCTTTGATTTTGTCTTCCATGGACAGATTCATGGCGTTGGCGACACCAAGCACAGCTCCGGGAAATACGCCTGCAGAACCTCCGGTGGGGGCACAAAGCACAACGCCCATGGCGCTGCTGTATTCCATAGTTGCCATGGCCCATGGTACTGCTTGATTCATTACGCCCATATCAAGGGCTTTTTTATCAGATTTTACGTAGTGTTCTATTTTTCCTGCGGTGGGTTTGATAATGCCTGCCATGTCTATATCGCCTTTCAGGGCTTCGCGGCAGCTGTTTTCCATGGTTTCCACAACGTACTGCATATAGTCAAAAACCTGTTTTCGTGTCCATCCGCTCCGTGCCGTTTCATATTCAAGGCCGAGCTCCCACAGTTCTTTTTTGTCTTTCTCTGCAAGTTCCAGCATTTCAGCGGCACTTTTAAAAGGAAGTATGCAGTGCTGATTGGAAGAAACCACTAAAACCGGTTCCATTTGTATGACAGAAGTTACTTGAGGGCAGGAACGGATAGCGCAAAGCATATCTTCAGGGCAGGCTGTTCTGGTTTTTATGTTAATAAGACCGTTATTTTTTTGGGTTGCGACAGAAAAACCTTCATTGGGCTGAATAAGGTTACGGAATTTTTCACATAATTCTTGATTTTTTTGTTCAGCAGCATTGGTGCGGATAATAAGTTCATAGCAATCGCCCAATATTGCGACGGGAAACCCGTCAATTTCAAGAAGTTTTACCGTGCCGCCGCCGGTGGAATCGGAATGGACAACAACTTTTTCCCCTTCGGTGTTTTCCAAGGTCAGATGAGAGATATTGGGAACTGTCGGCGGAAAATCTTCAATAACGAATTTTACTTCTATGCCGGATTTTTGAGCTTCGGAATAGGCATTGCGAAGACGCGGATCTTCAGGGCGGCGGCCGAGCAGTCCGTTAATGTAACCGTAGTCAGAACGCTGTCCTTGATACATAAGGGTGTATGCACCTTCTCGGGCAAACGCCACTGTTGCTTTTTTTAGAGTTCCCGGAAGGAGTTGACGGCAAAGGAAGCCGATGCGGGAGGGGGCACATGTATGAGAACTTGACGGACCAACCATGGTTGGGCCGACAATATCATTAAAAACACTGGGGCTTTGACGCTTCATATAAACTCCTTTATTCTGAAAAAATAATTGTTAATAAAATACAAAAAAAAAAAAAAATATAGTCCCGCAAAAAATAAATTACAAGAATTTTTTCATTATTATGAAAATTGTATGAAAATTTTAT
>CALUWZ010000154.1 GCA_944324625.1 uncultured Mailhella sp.
CCCTATGCCGACGGTTCAGGCAGAGGATATTACGGCTATGCAAAACAGGGCAAACAGCTTACCGACGAACAGATTGCAGCTATTGAAACCCTTCAGGCCAAACATTTTGACACCATGCAAAGCCTCGGCAAAGAATTCCGTCAAAAACAGCGTGAACTCAATGCGCTGAAATACAACTCCAACACCGACACGGAAGACCTGCAAAAAATCTTGGCCGACATGAACGCCATTGAAGACAAAATGTATGCAGAACGCCAAAACTTTGCCTCTGTCATGCAGAATGAATACGGCATCGAATTGAAAAACGGCTATGGCATGCGCCGCGGAAAAATGCACAGATCATGCTATTAAAATTCGGATAATGTGCCATGAAAACCGTTTTACTGCTCGGCTTTGCCGCAATTTTGCTTTTCACGGCAACAGGCTGCACCATACACCGCGTCGGGATTTCAGCAGGGCATGGTGAGTATTATCATTACCGCAGTCCGCATAAAATGTTTCAGCATCACAAACCGCTGCACCACAGCGGCAGACCCGTTATTATTATTCCTCATCACAGATAAAGCATTTTCAAACAGTTTCAATAAAGAACAAAAAAATCGGAGTCATGCTCCGATTTTTTTATGTTCTGACAAGTTCCCAGATATTGACGCGGGCAGAAAGAATATTATCCGAAATTCTCGGCGTAATTTCCTCATGCACTTTGGCAATGCGGAACGGAAAAGTTTTTGCCTCTTCCAAAAAATACGCATAAATGCTTCTGCCGGGTTCCGCTATCCAAAATACACCGTCTTCTGCCAAGGCATAATCCAAAAAATTTAAAATATCGGGCATAAATTTACGCTCATAGGCAATATCAGCCGCCCAGATAAACGGAAACCGTTTCGGCCCAACCAGCGGTTTGCGCCAATCCATATGCAGAGGACAAAAAGATGCCTGCGCACTTTTCGGATAATCCGTAAAACCGCATAAAGGCACACCGTTTTTTCGGGCATTAAAAGCGGCAAGCTCCAATGCTTTTTCTTCATAATCACAGCCGAGAACCCGTGCTCCAAGCGAAACTCCGCAAAGCGCCGTAAACCCCAGACCGCACCCCAAATCCAGACAATTTTTTCCGAAAATCATCTCCCTGCGGCTCAAAAGCCAAGAAGCAAGTCCGAAACTGGACGGCCACAATTCAGCCCAATAGGGCAGACGCTCATCATCGGCAAAAGCCTGCATGGCCTCCTGATCCTGTTCCATGCTCTGCCACAGGCTTTCCATATCCGCACGGTATATGTGCCAATCCCTGCCGATATGGGAAAAATGCACACTGTCTTTTTCCTTATATTCCATATTCTGCACTATTCCTTTGCATTCAGCCAGCCTGCTCCCGTTCTTTTTTAAAATTTCTCTTGCAGACGAAAGAACTTTAGTCTTTTTTTCTGTAACCGCTGCCCTGCACGGACTTTCCGCCCCCGCAGCTGTTTTCTTCTGCTGCTGACGATTTCCGTTCTGCCCGATTGTCTTCCGCATGCAGCGGAACTGATGCCGCATCAGACGGCAGCACGCCTGACGAAGCCAAAGGATGAGCATTGTCATACACACGCATGAGCGCATCCATATCCAAATGGGTATAACGCTGGGTAGTGGCAATTTTGCTGTGTCCCAAAAGTTCCTGAACGGAACGCAGATCCGCACCGCCTTCAAGCAGATGCGTGGCAAAAGAATGGCGAAGATCATGGGCAGAAACGGCAACAGCAATGCCGGCCTGCTGACGGCTGTTTTCTATGATTCTGTTGGCCTCACGCCTGTTCAGGCGTTTGCCGCGCTTTCCGATAAAAAGAGCCTTTTCCGTCAGATCCGAAGCCAAAACAAATCGTTTTTCAAGCCATTTTTCCAAGGCTGTCAGGCACGTATCAGAGAGAGGAACAATACGCTCCCTGCTGCCTTTGCCCAAAACCTTAACACTGTTGTATCCCTGCTTCACATCCTGCACGTTCAGCGCCAGCGCTTCGGAAATACGCACACCCGAACCGTATAAAAGTTCCATAAGCGCCTTGTCGCGGTAAACAAAATCATCACCTTCCCGAACTTCTTCATCCAGAAGTGCTGACATCTGATCCACATTCAGCATGGTCGGATGATGAATTTCCTGCTTGGGATTTTTTATGCCCGTCATGGGATTTTCCCGAATAATTTTCTTCTGCAGCATAAAACGGAAAAACGAACGCAGACAGGACAGCTTGCGGGCCATGGAACTTTTGTTCATTTTCATGCCGTACAGAAAAACCAAAAAATCCTGTATATCCGCCTTGCCGACATTGCCAAGCTCGGCAAGGCTTTTGCCTTTTTCGGCAAGCATATCTTCAAATTCTGCCAAATCCGTACCGTAGGCCTGAACAGTGGCTGAAGAATACGTTTTCTGAAATTCCAAATGAGCCAAAAAAAGAGCTACGTTTTTGCAGGGGCTTTCACTCATAACAAATCCTGTACCTTCCGCCTGCAAGTTTTTCTATGCTTCCCTCAACTTCAAGCATAAGCAGTTCTGCGGACAGGGCTGCCATATCCGTATTTTCCCCCTGTTCCTGCAGCTGCAGCAAAATTTCATCGGCAGTCAGGCTTTCCGCTTCGAGAAGAATCGGAACAACAGCGCTTTCCGTATCAGGCAAAAGAACCGAACATTCTTTAAAATTTCCCCCTGCAGGGTCAGTGACGGCATTTTGATTCCCTGCTTCTTTGCTTCCGGCATCATTTACTGCCCCGGCAAGCCAAGAAGGAATGCCTTGAGTGCCGATCTCGGACAGGCTTTGTTTTGCTTTCTGTCCGTCCTTGTTTTTCTGCACCCTGTTTTTCCGTTCTGCTCTGTCGGGCAGTTTTTTGGAAGGATTGTCTTTATGCAGAATTTCCCGCGCCATGCCTGCAAAATCCACGCTCAAAGGCAGCAAATTATCCTCAGGCTTGGGGCGGCTCAAAAATTTTTCTGCTTCCCTGTTTCGGATTTTCTTATCCTGCACTTTTAAATGCGGGACATATACGGCTGTTTCCCGTTCCAAAACATTTTCCTGCTTTTTTTGTGCTCCCTTTGTTTTTTCTGCAGTCCGTCTGTCTGTATTTTCAGCGTATTTTATTTCAGCCGAAGTCAATGCACTGTGTTCAGGCAGTGCAGGATTTTTAAAATTGCGTTCTTCGGCAAAGCCCAGCCCGTTATTCTGTTCTGCCGTTTTTGCCTGCTCCTGTTTTACGGCATAATCCGCCGCCCCAGCGGTCAGTTCACTGCATTCAGCTTTTCTGTCCTGCTGCCTCAGGTCTTTTCGGGCATGCACATGCTTTTCTGTTTCGTCCTGCCCGCTGTCTTCCTGTTTTAACGGCATTTTTTCATGTTTTTCGGAAAAAATTTCATACTGAGCCATAAGATTGGGAACAAGATCGGCAATAATGCTTTGGCAGTCGTCAACAGCCAAGGCCCCTTCATCCAGCAGCTTTTGACCGCCGGGACTGTGCAGGGCATGCAGAGGCCTGCACACATACACATTTTTATTTTGTTCCAAAGCAAGACGGGCAGTAATCAGACTTCCGCTTTTCAAAGCGGCTTCCACAATAAGCACTCCCTCGGAAATTCCTGTTATCAGCCTGTTGCGCACGGGAAAATTCTGCGCCGACGGTTCGGCAAAAGGAGAAAACTCGCTGATAATAAGCCCTTCTTCAGCTATTTTTGCATATAAGCCTGCATGCTGTTTCGGATAAACCGTATTTATGCCCGTTCCGAGCACGGCAATGGTTTTTCCCTGACCCTGCAAAGCCCCGAGATGTGCAGAACAGTCAATGCCCAAAGCCATGCCTGAGACTATGCACAGCCCGACCGAAGAAAGCTCCTCTGCCATTGCTTCGGCTTTCTGCAAAGCCCTGCCGTCGGCCTTTCTTGAACCCACCACCGCCAAAGCAGGAAAGGACAGCAAATTGATATTGCCCTTTGCGTAAAAATAAGGAGGTGCGTCGGGCAAACGCTTTAACGCCAAAGGATAGCGGTAATCTGTCCACAAAATGACTTCGCAGTCCGTTCTTTGCGCTTCCTGCCATTCCTTCAGGGCTTTTTCCCGCCATGTTTCCCTATTCAGGGCAGTACGCACCGCCAAAGAAATCTTTTTGACAAAAGCGTCCTCACTGCCGGGACCAAGACCGAACGATTTTTGGGCAGCGGTCAGACTCTCATACGCCAAAAAGGCAGAACGGTAATGACGGAGAATTTTAACCAGCAGACGCGGCGTCATGCCTTCGCAGGCACGCAGGGCAAGACTTGCCCAAAATTCCTTTTTTGCTTCTTCACCGAGTCTTTGCAGTACATTCATATAAATCCGACCTGCCCAAAACATGCAGGCAGTCTGCCTTTTCAGACAAAACTATTTCGCTCCCATGGCTTTTGCTTTGCGGGCAGCTTCAGAATTTGGCCAGTCTTCCATAAGCACGAGATAATGCAGGCCTGCGTTTTCCGTGTCACCGAGACGAGCATAGCACATGGCGGTTTTCAGCAGAGAATCTGCGGTCTTGGGATGCTTGGGATAACGGGTCT
>CALUWZ010000155.1 GCA_944324625.1 uncultured Mailhella sp.
AATGTAAATTACGGCAGTAGGCATAAGGGAAGTTTTTTCAAGAGCAAATCTGAACCGTTTTTCTTTCGCATGATCTGCGGGCTTATACTGCAAAGCCATGGCGCCGACTGCGGCGGCAATCATAATGTAAACGGAACATTCCAAAAGCCTGTCCATGGGAAGCGACAAGGCAATGGCAGGCCCCAAAGCCAAAGAAAGGCTTATGGACAGACTGAAATATCCTATGCCCTCACCCATGCGCTTTTTCGGAATATTGTCCGTGGCAACGGTTGCCGCTGAAGTGGTAATGGTTCCCCAGCCAATGCCGTGAAAAAAGCGGAGAAACAAAAGCGGCACGGCATAAGGAAAAAACAGCATCAAAACGACAACTGCCAGAACAACGGCCAGCCCGCAGAGAAAAATATATTTTCTTCCGCAGCGGTCCAGCATAATGCCCACAAAGGGACGGATTATAAAGGCTGCTATGGTGGTCAGGGCAGTGTACCAGCCAAGCAGGCTTTCCGCCACGCCTAGGGACTTGAGATAAGGCGGCAAAGCAGGCGGATAAAGCTGAAAACTGACAAACATAAGCAAATTCACCGCAATAAGCAAAACAAAATTTTTGGTCCAAAGCGGTTTTTCATTCAGATTGTCCGTACTGTCCATTGCCGCACCTCAAAAAAACAGTTTCATGAACTGCAAAGCATTTTTATAAACTGCTTATTAATACCCCTCTGCGAAGTTTTTTTCAATATGCTTTTTTCCGGTCTTTACGCACAGCCGCACGCGCCGCCCCATTCTGCAGCCTGATGATGAAAAAGCCATGCAGATACATGGCTTTTTCATTAAAAAACAGGCAAATAAATCGATAACTAAATAAACACAATTTCTCCGCTTTGAGAAAATTCGTAGCCGCCCATTTCTCCTGCTTTCTGTTTAAAATCACTGTCTTTCAAAACTTCAATGAACGCTTTGACATGCGGAAGTTCCAAATTGCTTTTTTCCAAAGCAAAATCATATTCTTCATGACCCACGGGAATAAAATCCAGTCCCATGGCACGCGCGGCGGATTCAATGCCCATGCCGCAGTCAACGGCACCGCTCTGCACCAGCGCCGCAACAGCCATGTGCGTGGCGGCTTCTTTGTCATATCCCTGAATATCTTTGGGAGAAATGCCTTTTTGCTTCAAAAGAAAATCAAAAAGAACCCTTGTGCCTGCGCCAAACTGCCTGTTCACGAAACGCAGTCCCACAATATCTTCAATACCTTGAATTTGTTTCGGATTACCCTTAGGGACAATAATTCCCTGCACGCGCTTTACGCCCTTAATAAGTGCCATGGGACGGCAAATATCCGTAAACATTTTTTTAATCATGGGAATATTATACGTTCCTGTTTCCTCATCGAGCAAATGTATGGGCGCAATATGAGCTTCTCCGCGTTTAAGCGCCATAAGGCCTGCCAAACTTCCCACATGACTGCTTGAAAGATACATGTTTTTATATTTATTGGGCATCATGTCGGCAATAATATCCAAAATCAAATCATGGCTGCCTATGGAAACCACGGTATTCTCAATTTCTCTTATGGAACGGCAAAGCTCCACGGTCACTTTGTCGCCCGCCTCAAGCCCTTCCTGATTCTGCTCAATAATGCAGAAACCGTCCGCCCGCACAAGGCTCATGGCCGCGCCTGCCCCTCTGGCAAGCGGTGTGGCAATAATTTTATTGTCCACTTTGCCGACCTTTACACGCACATATTCCTTATGCTTCAGGCTTGACACAAGACGTTTTGAAAGAAAAGCCTGTACTTTTTCCAAATCTTCTTCTGCGGAATTCTGCAGATAATCAACAAGCGGACGCACAAAATTCCGATAAGCAATAAAGGCAGATACGGGATAACCGGGCAGCCCCACCACGGGCGTATTGCCCACCATGGCAAGAATCACGGGTTTACCGGGCTTGATCGCCACGCCGTGCACAAAAACTTCCCCGAGTTCACGCAGAACATGCACCGTAAAATCTTCCGTGCCCGCGCTGGAACCTGCATTCACAATGACAAAATCATACTTTTCGCAGGCTTGTTTCACATTATCCCGAATAAGGGCATAATCGTCCTTCAAAATGCCAAGCCTGTGGGCATTGGCGCCCTGCTCGGTCAAAAGGCCTTCAAACATGCGGGAATTGGATTCAATAATGCTTCCTTCCACGATTTGGGCGTCAGGCTCAATAATTTCCGTGCCTGTAGCAAAAACAGCAACCTCAAGACGCTTGTAAACTTCTATTTCCGTAATGCCTGCGGAAAGCAGCACGCCTATATCCATGGGACGGATTTTATGATTGCTGGTCAAAATAAGTTCATGCGCAACAATATCTTCGCCCACAGGCCGCACATGCTGCCAGCTTGCGGCGGGTTCGGTGATTTTTATTTCACCGTCCTGCGTTTCTATCAAATCTTCCGCCATAATCACGGCATCGAAAGGTTCTTTTATGGGATCGCCCGTATCAACCACGCAGTAATCGTCTTTTTTCAGCACCAACGGCTTAAAATCACAGGCTTCCGCTGTTTTTGCCGCCGTAACGGCAATGCCGTCCATGGCCGCTGAATTATACAAAGGAGAATTATATTTGGCATACACGGCAGAAACCGTTGTTCTGCCAAGCGCACTGACAACGGGAATAACTTCCGTTTTCGGGCAGACCCGTTCTTTAATCACGTCAAAATACAAAGCCAGCGCTTCTTCAGCCGGAATAACTTTCAAATACAAATTTCTTTTAGCCATACTGCACCTATATCAAATAAACTGTAACCTGTTCGTCTTTTTTTACGCCTTCACTGTTCATATCCACAAGAATATAGCCCTGTGCCTTTGCCAGTGAAGAAATAAGCCCTGATTTTCCGAAAATGGGATGGGCAATATATCCGTTGTCCTGCCATTCAAGCTGAACAAGCTGGCAGGTCAGCCTGCCGTCTGCCCCCGGAAAATTGCAGGCCATGCGCGCGCAGACTTTTGTGCCTTCCCCGCTGTTCTGCAGAATTCTGTAAACATGCACCGCCAACAGCTCAAAAAGCAGCATTGCCGCCGCGGGATGTCCCGGCAGCCCCAGAAGCAGGCATCTGCTGTCGGCATTGTATGCGGTTATGGTCGGTTTTCCGGGCTTAATGGCAATACCGTGGGTCAGGACGCCCGTTGTGGAAATTTCACCGAGCAGCTCTGCGGTAAAATCCTTTTCCCCCTGCGAACTTCCGCCCGAAACGCAAATAATGTCAACTTCCTGCACCAAACGCCGCAAAACTTCATAAATGGCTTTTTTGTCATCTTTGACATGACAATATTCTTTTACCGCAAAACCGAATTTTAATGCCTGTGCATAAAGTCCGTAAGTATTGATGTCATAAATTTTGCCCTGCTGCAGCGGCTCTCCGGCCTGAATGATTTCATCGCCGAGGGAAACGACAGCCAAAACGGGTTTTGCATAAACCGAAACTTCGGCATATCCCAATGCCGCAAGAACACCGATTTCATGGGGACGCAGCAGAGTGCCTTTTTTCAGCACAAGCGTATTTTCCTGCATGTCGTCGCCGATTTCAACCACAGAATTTTTATGGCTGACATTCTGATAGCAGGCTATTTCATCGGCGCCGAATTTTTCCGTATATTCCAGCATTACCATGGCATCTGCCCCTTTCGGCAGCATGCCGCCCGTGGGAACATATACGCATTGCCCGCGTTCAATGGCAAAGGTATTTTCCTGCCCCATTTCCACGGAACCGACCACTTTCAGAAAACAGGGAATGCTTTCGCCTGCGCCTGCGGTATCCGCGGAATTGACCGCATAACCGTCCACGGAAGAACGGCGGAAATGCGGAACGGCAAAAGGAGCATAAACATCCTGCGCCAAAATATATTGATACGCTTCAGTCAGCGATTTTTTTTCAGTTTTAAGTTCTTTGTCTTTCAAACAGGCAAGCAGTTTTTCCTGTGCCTGTTCAAGGGTGTCCACTGTCAATAAGTGCATATATCCCCCGTCTGTTATAATTCCTGCAGCTGCATGTAATGCTTGATTTTTTCATGGGAGCTTTGCTTCAGCCCCTGCAGGTCGCAGGAAAGAATATGCCTGCCCTTGTCAAAAAAATGGTATTCCTGCACCATGTCTGCCATGCTTGCAACCTGATGGCTGATCAGCACAAAGGTTGTGCCCTTTTCTTTGTGCAGACGCATAAGCATGTTTTTGGCAATACTCATGCTTTCAATATCAAGATTGGACAGGCTTTCGTCAATAATCACAAATTTCGGTTTGGCTATAAGGGTTCGGATTATGGAAACTTTTTGCTGCTGGCCGCTGGACAGCTGTCTGGCGTACTCAAATTTTTTATCCAAAATCCCAAATTCTTCCAAATAGGAATCCACGTCCTGTTCCCTGATTTCCATGCTGCGGACTTTCAAAGGAAACACAATGTTTTACCGCAC
>CALUWZ010000156.1 GCA_944324625.1 uncultured Mailhella sp.
CCTATGTCAACACCTCATTGGCTGTAAAAGCCATTGTGGGCAAGCACGGCGGTGCCGTATGCACCTCTTCCAATGCCAAAAAAATGCTTGAATGGGCCTTTTCCCAAGGGGAAAGCGTGCTGTTTATTCCCGACAGGAACTTGGGAAACAACGTAGGCAACATGCTTGGCATACCCGAAGACAGACGTCATACTCTGGACATACGCAATAACGGCGAAAATCTTGATTTTGACGCCATTGACAAAGCAAATCTTATTTTCTGGGACGGCTGCTGCCCCATCCATGAATATTTCACGTCCGAGCATATTGCTGCCATGCGCAGACAGTATCCCGATGCAAAGATTTATGTCCATCCCGAATGTCCTCAGGAAATCGTCAAGCAGTGCGACGGTGCAGGCTCCACTTCCTATTTGATTGATGTGGCGAAGAAAGCCGAACAGGGCAGTACCCTTATTATCGGAACCGAGGCCAACCTTGTGAACAGGCTTGCCGCAGAACATAAAGAGCGCGGTGTGACCGTTGTTCCGCTTTATGAAAAAGCCCTGTGCCCTGATATGGCAAAAATTACCGATGCCCTGCTCTGCAAAACCCTGCAGGATATTGCCGGCAATAAAGCCTGTCCCGTAAGCATTGATCAAAGCATGGTTGATGATGCGAAGAAATCTCTTGTCCGCATGCTCGAACATTGCGCCAAATAAGGAAAAATTGAGGTAAGCCATGTATTATCGTTCAGAAGTTTTGGTGGTTGGCAGTGGTTTGGCGGCGTGTGCCGCGGCATTGACCTTGGCAGACAGAGGCATACAGGTTAATATGATTTGTCCTACGGAAACTTTGGACGGTGGCAACTCAGAGCTGGCACAGGGCGGTATTGTGTATGTGCATGACAATCCTGCCGAAGCCTACGCCCTTGAAAAGGATATGCTCAATGCCGGCCATAATTATAACTTTGTCAAGGCAGTGCGGCATCTTGCGGATAAAGGCGGCGACGCCGTGCAGGAAATTCTTATTGACCGTCTGCATGTTCCCTTCAATGTGCGCAGCAGCAATGCTGCAGACTGGGATTTAACCCTTGAAGGCGGCCATTCCGCACCGAGAATTCTGCACTGTGCCGACTATACGGGCCGTTCCATTATTGAGGCCATTCATAAAGCCGTGCTGGAACACAGCAATATTGTTGTGCTGTACAAGCGTTCCGCAGTGGACCTTATTACCACCGATCACCATTCGCATTTGGATATTTACCGCTATCAGCTGCAAAACCAGTGCGTGGGCGTTTATGCGTATAACGAAGAAACTTCGCAGGTTGAACGCCACCTTGCCACATTCACTGTTTTGGCTACGGGCGGCGTGGGCAATGTGTTCCTCCATTCCACCAACAGCGACTGGGCAATAGGTTCAGGCATTTCCATGGCGCAGCGTGCAGGCGTCCGTCTTGCCAATATGGAATTTGTGCAGTTTCATCCCACTTCGCTGTTCCACAAAAGCAAAAAACATCCGCTTATTACCGAGGCTGTCCGCGGTGAAGGCGGCGTGCTTGTGGATTTGGAAGGCAAGGAGTTCATGCATAAGTATGATCCGAGAAAAAGCCTTGCTCCCCGTGACATTGTGTCACAGGCCATAGCTACGGAAATGCTTATGACTGGCTCACAGCACGTTTTTCTGGATGCAACGCGCATTGACTGTGACGTAACCAAGCGTTTTCCCACTGTTTTCCAAAGCTGTATGGATATAGGCGTGGATATGCGCAAGGATTATATCCCTGTCGTGCCTGCCGCCCATTATTTCTGCGGAGGCATTTTGGTAGATTTGACGGGCAAAACGACGCTCGGCAATTTGTACGCCGTGGGCGAATGCAGCTGCACGGGCATACACGGTGCCAACCGTTTGGCAAGCACGTCTTTGCTTGAGGCTCTTTTATGGGGCTTCGGCGCGGGAAAGGATATTGCGGAAAATCTTGCGTCCCGTTCCTGCATTGACGAGCGTGTTTTTGCTTCTGTCAGCGACTGGGAAAATACAGGCAACGAGCATAATGACGACCCGGCCCTTATTGCGCAGGACTGGGCAAGCATACGCCATATCATGTGGAACTATGTTGGCATTATGCGTACGGAAAGCCGTCTGCACAGAGCTTTTGCCGAGCTTCGCGATCTTTCAAGCCATCTGCATGATTTTTACAGACATACGCCGCTTTCTCCTGCTTTGGTGCGCTTGTTCCATGGCTGCAACACTGCATATCTCATTACACAGGCGGCGCTCAGGAATAAGAACAGCTTGGGCTGCCACCACAGGGCGGAGTAGTTTTGGCACTTCGGCATATTTTAAAAGGACAGTTCGGCTGTCCTTTTTTTATGCCCGCAATATGGCAACTTTTTTTGATTTAAATAAATTTTTCCGAAGAGTTGGACTTAAAGAAAAAAAGAACGAGATAATTCGGCAAAAGAAAACGGTTCGGGTGCCAAGATATAATTATAATTAAAATAACATGTTATAATTTTTATATGATTAAATCTGCGGCAGAATATGCCTGCAGGATAAAAATTTTTTTGTTAAAAAAATAACAAATAAAAAATTCCTGTTAATTCAAGTTGTTGAAAGTTTTAAAAAGGTATGCTGTATTTTCTTGAAATCTATTGACTTTTTTGTGCTGTTTTGGTATATGCATATACAGGTTTATACCATGATTTATGGTTTTTGTGAAATTTTTAATGAGGAGAGATTTTATGGGTATCAGCAGACGTGATTGTTTATTCGGTTTTGGTGCTTTGGTTGCGGGCGGTGCTGTCAGCACGATTTTGGACGGCGGCGCAAAAATGGTGCATGCCGCAGCTCCCAAAAACCGTTTTCAGCAGGTTAACGGTGAATTCGGTTGGACTCCGCATAAGCTTGACCCTGCAGAATGTGCCGAAGTAGCCTATGACGGATACTGGTATAAAGGTTATGCCTGCGGTTACGGCGCTTTTTACAGTATTGTAGGCATGCTCGGCGAAAAATACGGCGCTCCTTACAATCAGTTCCCCTTTGCCATGCTTGAAGCAAACAAAGGCGGTATTTCAGACTGGGGCACCATTTGCGGCGCTCTTTACGGCATTGCCGCCGCTTATGCCTTGTTCTGGGGCAGGGATGAAAGAACTCCCATGGTCAATGAGCTGTACCGCTGGTATGAAACCACAAGTCTGCCGATTTATGATCCGAAAGACAAAGCTCAGGGTGTAAAGGGTGTTATTCCTTCCAATGTATCAGGTTCAGTGCTTTGTCATATTTCTGTTTCCAAGTGGTGCTATGAAAACAAAATTGAAGCAACGGACAAAAAGAGAAATGAACGCTGCGGCCGCCTGACTGCCGATGTAGCCTATAAGGCAGTGGAAATTTTCAATAAGAAAATTGAAATGGGCAAGGAATTCAAAACTGCTTTCCCTGTGCAGGAATCCGTGGAATACTGCGGCAGCTGTCACCAAACCAAGGGTGTGGAATCCAACTGGGCTAAGGGTGTTATGGACTGTACGCCGTGCCACAGCGGAACGGAAGCCACAGGCAATATGTTCAAAGATCATCCGTAAGCCAGTGTTGTATTTCGGCAAATCATTTAAAAAAGCGGGCATAAGCCCGCTTTTTTATGTTCGGAAGATTGGGAAATAATAAGATTGCACTTTGTTTTTACGTCTGGTGTGTCTGAAATTTTTATGCATGTTATTGAGGAAATTTATTCAAACCAGATAATGCTTGCCTGACGGCCTGTCTGACTGTTGTTTCTGTGGGAGAAAAAATGGCAGTCCATGGTTTTGGTGCAAAGGTCAAGCCCGTAAATGTTTTCTTGTTTCAGGCCTGCCTGACGGAGCTGATGTCTTGTCAGTTCCCACAGGTCAAGGGTTTGGTCGTTTTCGTTGTGCCATGGGGCATAGGCATTGCCCCATTCGTTTCGGAAATTGACAAATTCCGCTTCGCGGCTGCCGAGGCTCGGCCCTCTTACCGCAAGCAGATCTTTGGCTGAAAGTTTGTATTTTCGGCAAAATTCATCAACCGCAGAGCCGATGAAATTGTTTTTGTTTGCTCTCCAGCCTATGTGCAGGGCCATAATGTGTTTGCCGTTCTTGTGTGCAAACAAAACAGGCTGGCAGTCTGCCGTTTTAATAAGCAGGGCATGGCGGGGAAGATCCGTGGCCATGCCGTCGCCTTCAAGTTTCGCCCGGTCGGAAAATTGTACGGGGTCAGGGGAAAAATGCAGAATGCTGGAATGGGTCTGATGTACTTCCATTACGGGCATGTTAAGTTTATCATGGAGAAATTTTCTGTTCGCCAGAATTTTTTCGTTTGGTTCTCCGCGGTCAAACGCAATGCTGCCGAGGGAAAATTCCGCATTCAGGTTTTTTCCCTGAAAAAGACAGAATACGTTTTTGAGGCCGCTGAAGCGGAAAGAAAAGAAATTGTCAAGCATGGCCAATCCTTATTG
>CALUWZ010000157.1 GCA_944324625.1 uncultured Mailhella sp.
CCTGAATGAGCTGTTTCAGGCCGAGGGATACTTTTTGGGTTTCTTTGTCAAAAGAAAGAACTTTAAGTTCGAGTTCCTGACCCATGCTTACCATTTCACGGGGATGACGGATGCGTTTCCAGCTCATGTCGGTAATATGGAGAAGACCGTCAAGGCCGCCGAGGTCAACAAATACGCCGTATTCGGTAATATTTTTCACACGGCCTTTTACGATTTGACCTTCGTCAAGGGTAGTAAGAAGTGCGCTGCGTTTGCTGTCGCGGTCTTCTTCGAGAAGTACGCGGCGGGAAACGATAACGTTGCTGCGGCGGCGGTTGATTTTTAATACACGAAATTCATAGGTTTGATTTACAAGAGCGTCCATATCGGGAACAGGGCGCAAATCAACATGAGATCCGGGCAGGAAAGCTTCGATGCCACCTAAGTCTACGGTATAACCGCCTTTAATGCGGCGGGTAATCATACCTTTGATAATGCCGCCTTTTTCCAGAACGTCTTCGAGCTGGTCAAAAAGCTGCATGCGTTTTGCTTTTTCATAAGAAAGCTTAACGGTGCCATCGCCATCACTTTTACGCTCAACAAAAACATTGATTTTATCGCCTACTTTGGCGGTAATATTGCCTTGAGCGTCACGAAATTCCTCCGCAGGGATTTGACCTTCAGATTTAAATCCAACGTTCACGAGCACGTTTTCATTTTCAATGGCAACAACTTCACCTTCAACGATGGAGCCTTCTTCAAGGTCGCCGCCGTCATTGTTAAGGTAATCGCCGAGCAATGCTTCAAAATCTTCAGTATCAAATTGGTTTTCCATGTTATCTTTGGTCATAAGACCCTCCGAACCTCAAACAAATTTCCTATCCGTGTTAAAATAGGTTTCTTTTTATAGTCAATTTTTAAAAAATACACAAGCATTTAAGCCCAACTTTTTTAATTTAAAAAAATTTTAACAATTTTGTCAGTTTTTTTCTATCTTTTTCCTTGCAATTTTTTTTAATCATTCTACAATAATCACAAATAAAAGAGAGGCCACAATGAAAAATTATCTGAAACTTCTCGGTGCAGGCGTATTTTTATATGTATTTTTTGCCCATTTTACCCCTTATGTGGCACAATTTGTGCCTGCATGGGAATATTACGTGGATGTCTGCGAAGAGCGAAACCTTCATCCGGGCGCCCTTTACTACAGCGACCTGCCCATTATTTATGAATCCGAAGCAGCCAACAGGGAAGCTGTCATAGATGCATACGGCTCCATGACCGGCTTTATTCCCGTCGACAAAAAATAGTATGCGCGAAATTCAAGCAGAACATATTGCCGAAGCTGTCAAAAATTTATGCATTCAGGCCTGTTATCATCTTCCAGATGATGTGTATAAGGCTTTTGTCCGTTTAAAAGAAACGGAAAAATCCCCTTCAGGCAAGCTGATTTTTGAAGATTTAATAAAAAATGCCGACATTGCCCGCCAAGGTGAGTTTCCCCTTTGTCAGGACACGGGCATGACTGTGCTTTTTGTTGAAATAGGACAGGACGTGCATATAAACGGCAGTCTTGAAGAAGCTCTTCATGAAGGCGTGCGCCGCGGCTATACCGAAGGATATCTCAGAAAATCCGTTGTTGCGGAACCGCTTTTTGAGCGCATAAACACCAAGGACAACACTCCCGCTTTTATCCATTACAAAATCACGCAGGGAGACAGGCTGACCATACGCATGGCCCCGAAAGGCGCAGGCTCCGAAAACAAAAGCATGCTGAAAATGCTGGTTCCTGCGGACGGCATGGAAGGAGTCAAAAAAACCGTTTTGGAAGCCGTAAAGCTTGCAGGCCCGAACTCCTGTCCTCCCATGGTTGTGGGCGTCGGCCTCGGCGGAACCATGGAAATTGCCGCCCTGAACGCCAAAAAAGCATGCATGCGCGACGTTGACAGCCAAAACAGCGATGAACGATATGCCAAGCTTGAACAGGAACTTTTGGAACTGGTCAACAAGACGGGCATAGGACCGCAGGGACTCGGCGGCAGCAATACTGCCGTAAAAGTTCATGTGGAATGGTCTCCCACGCATATTGCCTGTCTGCCCGTTGCGGTAAATATCAACTGTCATGCGGCGCGGCATGCGGAAATTACCCTGTAGGAGAAAGGCATGAATCAGGAAAAAATCAAAATCACGGCGCCTTTTTCCAAGGAAACCGCACAAAATCTCCGTGCCGGCGATCAGGTGCTCATTACCGGAAAAATCATTGCCGCCCGTGACGCGGCCCATAAAAGGCTCACGGAAACGCTTGCCAGAGGCGAAAAACTTCCCGTCAGTCTGGAAAACGCCGTCATTTATTACGTAGGCCCTACGCCTGCCCGCCCCAATCTCCCCATAGGTTCCGCAGGCCCCACCACGTCAGGCAGAATGGACGCCTACACCCCTGCCATAATCGAAAACTGCCGCATAAGCGGAATGATAGGCAAGGGCTATCGCTCCCAAGCCGTTGTGGATGCCATGGTCAAAGCGCAGATTCCTTATCTTGTTTCCATAGGCGGAGCAGGCGCGCTTATTGCAAGGTCCATAAAAAGCTATACAGTGCTTGCCTATGAGGATCTCGGCCCTGAAGCTGTCGCAGTTATGGAAGTTGTCGATTTTCCTGCCATTGTGGCCATTGACAGCCGCGGCAGCAATTTTTACGAAACAGGTCAGGCACCCTATAAAGAAATTTAACAAAAAAGCTGTCCGAAAAAGACAGCTTTTTTTATTGTCATATTTTATCAATCAACCGCGGTACTGCACACGGCAGATTTTCCGCTTTGCAGCCATTGGCCTCACGGCAGATTGCTGCTGAGGCAAAATTCCGCCTGTCTGTGTCACTGTACTGTCAGCCGCCTGACATTGCTTTCTTTTTCCAGCCATACCGAAGCATGGGGATACTGCGTTGCCACCTTGTGATACACAGCTTCCGCCTCTTTGAAGGTGACAAAAGGCCCAAGGCAGACATGCTTGTCAATGCTCACCAAAAGTTCCGGCGCATTATCCACTTTTGCCTGATACAGCCTGCGGAGATGCTTTTGGGTCAGACGGAAAATTTCCACGCCGCCTGCAATATTTTTATAATATGCTTCGTCATGTTCAGGCAAATCTTCCAAATCAATCTGTTCGGGAAGAATAATCGTATCATCAAGGAACAGATAGAAAACCTGCTCTTTATCAAAAGGACCGCTGCTGTCGCCCACAACGGTCAGGCGCACGCTTGCCGTTCCGAGCTCATGGGAAGTTATGGCCATGGCGGCACCGTAAGACAAATCCATAAACAGTGTTTTTGCCACCGGTCCCCTGTCATTGACCCGCACCACGCATTTTCTTTTGCTCTCTTTATTGTACACTTCCACCAGCGTTCCGAATTTCCATGTTCTGTGAGCGCAAGTCAATCCGTACATATCGTATCCTTCGCCGCTGGCAGTCCGTTTGGAATGAAATCCCGGACCGTACCAAGAAACCAAACCGTCACAGACTTCCTCTGCGCGGACAGGCAGAGAACTGCCGAAAAACAAAGCAGCACAAAGAAAAACAGAAAATATTGTATAAATCAGATTTCGCATTTTGTACCAATATCACAAAATAAAAATAATTTCAAATCACGGCACGGAAAAAGATTAACTTTTCAAAAATCCGAAAATGCCGTATGTATGTTCCATGAAGACTTTTTATATACATACCCGCGGCGGCACCGCCGCAGTTTACGAAAAAACGGACAGCGCTTTTATGCCGGCCAAAGAATTCCGCATTTCCCGAAACGGTGAAAACAAGGAATATTCCGAATTTTTAATTTCCAAAAGCCCTGCGGAAATTTTCTGTGCGGAACAAAGCCAAGACTTTTCCTTCTGGCAGCATATTAAAAATTCCCACAATCCTTCTGACTGGGTACGGCACGAACAGCATGACGGTATTCTTTGGCATATTTTTGACTGCCGCCTTGAACGCCTGCTTGCGGCATTAAAACACCCCAAAATTGAAGAACGCAATTTCCGTGAAGGCATCACCCTTATCTTTGAACAGGATTACGCGTTTTTTGCCGTGCTTGTTTACAAAAACGAAATTTTCGGCGCCTTTGAACATGACCTGCGCAAACTTGATTCCTGCCTGCTCAAAAAAAATCTGGAAGAATTCCGCTTCGGCTGGCTTCCCGATGAAGAAGTGCGCAAGCAAAACGGCAAAGGCTGCATTTTGAAAAACATTCCCGCCGAAGCCGAAGGATTTCGCCCCACTTTTATTTTCTGCGAACATAAAGAATATTTTTCAGAACTTGGCAGAATACTGCCCGCGGAAGACACAAAAGAGCAAATCTGCAGCATTCTTGCCGAAACAGAAAACGTTTGAAAAAAATTTTTAAAAATTCTCCGCAAAAACAGCAAAAACACCGCAGTCTGCGGTGTTTTTT
>CALUWZ010000158.1 GCA_944324625.1 uncultured Mailhella sp.
ACCGAGTTCCAATGCTTTCAATGTTGCCTCAGCCCCTTCATACGTGAGCGAGCTGACGATAAGAACGGGTTTTGGGGTTGTGCTCATCAGCTTTTCGAGCATTTCAAGTCCGTCCATACGCGGCATTTCAAGGTCAAGCGTGATAATATCGGGATTCAGATCCTTTATTTTCTGCAAAGCCTCAATACCGTCGCCTGCCTGCCCCACCACCTGAATTTCAGGATCGGAAGAAAGCATGCGGGTTATAGAATTTCGCATAAAGACAGAATCATCAACAACAAGTGCTTTTATCATAAAGCGTCCTTTACACCGAATTCAAACACATACGGATTTTCGATATACTATCTTAATTTTCTTTTTTATACAGCATTGAACGAAAAAGTCAACTCTTGGGCGAAAAAACCAACTTCGCCGCTGCCGTCCGGCCGTATGAAAAAAAATGATTTTTTTTAATAACTATTACTATTAGCACGCAAATTTTTTGCGAAAAATTGCTTGCTCAATTCATTTAAATAGGGCATTAAGGCGTAAGGAACATCATTTCCCATTTACTCTGAACAACTTCAATTTTGGAGCATTCATGACGTTACTCAATGCATTACAGCTAATCGGCGGAGTAGGCATTTTTCTTTACTCCATAAAAATGATTAGTGAATCTTTACAGCTTCTGGCCGGAAACAGTTTGCAAAACCTTATCGGCATGCTTACCAAAACCCCTGTCCTCGGCGTTATGGTCGGCACTTTGGTAACAGTTCTCATCCAAAGCAGCAGCGCCACCACCGTTATGACCGTCAGCTTCGTTGATGCAGGCCTCATGACCCTCAAACAGGCCATCGGCGTCATTATGGGCGCCAATATAGGCACAACGGTTACGGGTCAGATCATTGCTTTCAAAATCAAAGACTTCTGCTATCTCTTCATTATTATAGGTTCCCTGCTGCAGCTTTTCGGCAAATCCAATCATCAAAAATATCTGGGCGGAGGACTTTTCGGTTTCGGCCTGCTTTTTATCGGCATGCAGACCATGGAAAGTTCCATGTCCATTCTCAAAACCCGCGGCGATTTGTTCCTCATGTTCAAGGATAACCCGCTTCTCGGCGTTTTGGCAGGCACGGTACTTACTCTGCTCATCCAGTCCAGCTCCGCCACCGTCGGCCTGACCATTGCCCTCGGCATGCAGGGACTTCTCCCCCTTGAAGCCGCCATTCCCATTGTTCTCGGCGACAATATAGGCACAACCATTACCGCAGTTCTGGCATCCATCGGCACCTGCCGCCATGCAAAACAGGCCTGCCTCGCCCACGTATTGTTCAACGTCATAGGCGTCTGCATATTCCTTCCGCTTATGCCCGTATATATTGACTTCATCCGCGGCTCAGCAGACACCATAGGCCACCAGATAGCCAATGCCCATACGCTTTTCAACGTCTGCAATACGCTCTTGTTCCTTCCCTTTGTAGGCATTTTCGCAAAACTTATCACCACCATCATCCCCGATCCGCAGAAACCCGAATCCCGCAAATCCTATCTGGACCCCAAACTTATTACGTTCACCCCTGCCATTGCGGTTGACGCCGTAAAAAATGAATGCCTTGCCATGGGCGCAGCACTTTTGGAAACAATCGACAAAATAGAAGAACTCTTCTTCCTGCACCAAAAAATCACCCGCGAAGAGCTCCAAGCCATTGAAAACCTTTTGGATAAATATCATGCGAGCATTCAGGATTATTCACAAAAACTTATGCGTCAGGGCATTACCGACAAAGAACTTGTCCGTCTGCATGCCTACGTCAGCAGTGCGGGCGACATGGAACGCATAGGCGACAAATGCAAAATGCTTTATCACCTTTGGGAAAAGAAAGAAGAAATGCAGGGCAACTTCTCCGAACAGGCCATAAGCGAACTGCAGGAAATGTTTGACCTTGCCAATACAGCCATTGAAACGGCAGTGCAGAATATCAGCCTGCCCCTTGAACGCGCAAAGGAAACACTTCCAAAAATGGAAGAATTTGCGCAGGAAGTACGCAAAATGGAAACTTCCATACGCCACAAGCACGTAAACAGACTTGCCCAAGGCCTTTGCAGCTCTTCCACCAGCCTGTCTTTCCTCGATGCCGTAGGAGCCATCGAACACATGTGCTACCGCGCCAAGAAAATGACTCAGGTCATTGTGCACCAGCAGGATCATTAATAGCAGAATATCAGAAATACAAAAAGCCCCTCCATGCGGAGGGGTTTATTTTTAACTTTTTTCAGGCACAATTCACATGCCATTATGCCGAACGCATACCCGGCATGCGGATACAGCATTCCTGCAGCATACCGTCTTACGCTGCAATGCCTGACCCAAAATTTCACCGCCTCATGAGCGGACAAAAAAAAGTCCTCTGCAGAACAGAGGACTTTTTTATTTTATGATCAAACGATTAAATCAAGCCTTTTTCAGCCTGAGCCTGAATTGCCGTAATGGCCACGGTATTGATAATGTCAGGCACGGTGCAGCCGCGGGAAAGGTCATTAACCGGCTTTCTCAAACCTTGGAGAATAGGACCGATGGCAATGGCGTCGGCAGCTCTCTGCACGGCTTTATAGGTATTGTTGCCTGTATTGAGGTCAGGGAAAATAAAGACTGTTGCCTTGCCGGCCACAGGGCTGTCGGGCATTTTGGTTTTGGCAACTTCAGGATCAATGGCGGCATCATACTGCAAAGGACCTTCCAAAAGCAGTTCCGGAGCTCTTTCGCGGGCAATGCGAGTTGCTTCTTTAACTTTGTCGACATCTTCGCCCTTGCCTGATGTGCCTGTTGAATAGGACAGCATGGCAACACGGGAATCAATGCCGAAAATGCGTGCCGTTTCGGAAGTGGTAATGGCGATATCCGCAAGCTGTTCCGCAGTAGGATCGGGGTTGATTGCGCAGTCGCCGAAGGCAAGCACGCGGTCTTTCAGGCACATGAGGAAGGTACTTGAAACAATGGAGAAACCGGGCTTAGTCTTGATAAATTCCAAAGCAGGACGCACGGTATTGGCCGTGGTATTGACGGCGCCTGAAACAAGACCGTCGGCATCGTCCTGATAAACCATCATGGTGCCGTAATAGGTTGTGTCAAGCATGCGGTCATGGGCTTCTTCCAAGGTAATGCCTTTTTTCTTGCGGAGTTCCGCATAGGTTGCGGCGTATTCGTCAAGCTTCGGAGACGTTGCGGGATTGACAATTTCAATGCCCTGAAGGCTGATGGACAGACTGCGGGCTTTTTCGTCGATTTTATCGGGATCGCCGAGCAAAATAATCTGGGCAGTCTGACGGGCATGCAGAGCTTCGGCCGCACGCAGAATTCTTTCTTCGTCGCCTTCAGGCAGAACAATGCGCATGGGATGTTTGCGGGCTTGGTCCATAAGTTTGTATTCAAACATGCGGGGTGTCATGCGCGCTGTATTGTCATCCACAATACGGGTGGCAAGTTCGTCAGCATCCACGTAACGGTCAAAGTTGCCGAGTGCGGTATGAACTTTTCTGGTATCGTCAGGATCAATTCTGTCACGCAGATTTTTAAGCATTTGAATGGTTTCTGACGTATTGTTCTTTACGGCAAGCACAGGAATATTCATATTTCTCATACCGTCAAGCAGGCGGGTAATGGCAGGGGAAGGCTTAAGGCCGCCCGTCAAAAGCACGCCGCTTATGCTCGGATAGCCTTTGGACATGCTTGCCACAATGGAACCCAAAAGAATATCTTCCCTGTCGCCGGGAGTAACCACAAGATTGCCTTCCTGCAGGAAGTTCAGGAAATTGCCGAGATGCATGGCGGCAATAAGATAGTCGTCAATATGATAGTCAATAAGATTCTGTTCGCAGTAAAGAACTTCCGCACCCAAATTTTTTGCCACGTCGCGAAGGGAAGGACGGCCGAGAATATTATTTTCGGGAATAAGATATACAAGAGGATTTTTGGCGTTTTTCTGGGTAAGCTGCGCAGAAATGTCGGCTTTCAGATCCTCCAAATCGGAAAGATAAGGATCAACGCGGTTAACGATAAGCGCCGCGATTTCAATGCCGCGCTGTGCAAAAACATCCACGGCCGTAATGGTTGCGGAACGGATTTCTTCGGCATTGTTGTTCACGCTCGGATGAATAAGCAGAACGGGCACGCCGAGGGTTGCGGCGATATCGGCATTGAGTTCCACTTCAAAGGCGCCGTGTTTGCCGAGAAAATCGGTACCTTGGCAAAGGATAAAATCATATTGGCTTGCAAGCTTGTTGTAAGCTTCCAAAATTTTATCCATAAGCACGCTGCTTTGGCCTGAATTTATCAGGCGGCGTGCCTCTTCAAGGGTAAAAGCATAGCATTGTTCCTGCGGCAGGTTCAATCCGAAATACTCGTTAATCAAT
>CALUWZ010000159.1 GCA_944324625.1 uncultured Mailhella sp.
GTCGGCCTTTTCGGTACTGTTTGGGGCATTTTGAGTACGTTTACCGCCATCGGTGCCATGAAGTCCGCTTCCCTTGCAACCGTTGCTCCCGGCATTGCCGAAGCGCTCATCGCTACGGCTTTGGGGCTTTTTGTTGCCATTCCCGCCTCTGTGGCTTTCAATATTTTCGTGAGCAAAATCAATTACCTTGAAAACTCCATGGTAGACTTTGCAGGAACTTTTCTGAACAGAGTGCAGAGAGAATTAAACAGCAGCAGCAATTAAAAGCAGCTGCAATCTGAAATCATTATGGCCGGTGTAAACAAAAAATCCCAGTATCAATCAGAAATCAACGTTACCCCTTTTGTTGACGTTGTTTTGGTTTTGCTCATCATATTTATGATTACCGCTCCCATGCTTGACCAAGGCGTTGAAATTGACCTGCCTCAAACCAAGGAAGTGGATGTTCTGCCGAGCGAAGTGGAACATTTGGTTCTTTCCCTGCAGAAAGACGGCAGAATTTTTCTGGACAGCTATGAAGTTCAGCTGGAAGAACTTGAGGAACGGATAAAAGTTCTGGTTACGGAAAAATCCCGCGCGCTGTTCATAAAAGCTGACAGCAGCGTGCCCTACGGTGTTGTGGTTGACATTATGGGACGGATAAAAGCCGCAGGCATCGAAAACTTGGGCGTTGTGGCAAACCCGTCCGACATCAATGCAGACGATTTAAAAGCCATGGCACAGGAAAACGCAGAAAATGCGCAGACAGACCAAGAAAGCAGTCAGTCAGAAAAAAAATAAGAAGTACAGTACAATATGCAGCCGTTCGGATTATTGATTTCACTTATTCTTCATACGCTTCTGTTTTTGCTGGCAATTTTTTGGCCTGCTCCGGAACCGAAAAAAATAAATGAAGAACGATATCTTATCAGTATGGTAATAGGCGAAATGGGCGGTGAAAACCTTCCTTCTCCCGTTGCGGGCATACGTGCGCCCAAGGACAAAACGCCTTCCATAGTGCCTGACGCCAAACCTGCGGTTTCCGACAGTCAGAAAGAAGCGAAGAGTGCCGTGCAGTCACCTGCCAAAGACATTCCGAAAGAAATGCCTGAAGCAACCCCCATTCCCAAAAAACCAGAAGAAAAGCCCCAGCCTCCGAAAGAAGCTGCAGCGGCTCCTGCTCCAAAACCTGAACCCAAAAAAGAAAAGAAACAGGAAAAAGTCAAAGAAAAGCCTAAAACAAAGCCCAAAACTCCTGCAAAATCCAAACCGTCCGGCAGCAATGCCGTAAAAGACGCTTTGAATACCGCCCAAAAACAAAGTCAAAAAAGCTCCTCTTCCGCGCTTGACGCCTTAGCGGAACTGGAACGCATGGAAATGGGCGGCGGCGGAGGCACGGGATCCGGCAACGGCGGAGGCGGCATTTATGACGTATATGCCGCGCAGGTCATTCTTGCCGTTCAGCCGAACTGGAGCATGCCTACCTACTCACGCCAAAATCTGGTGGTACAGGTACGCATTAAACTGGACATTGCGGGCACTGTCATGAGCGTAGATATTTTGGAAAGTTCAGGCCGTGCCGATTTTGACGCTTCTGCCGTCAACGCAGTACTTCGGACCAAAACCCTGCCAAAACCGCCTACCAAGGAACAGCAGGATTTGATTATATCATTTAACTCCTTAGAATTAGCAGGAAATTAACCATGAAAAAAAATATAGCCCTGTTATCCCTTTTACTGGGAACACTGCCTGCCGCAAATGCCGAGGCCTTAACCGTATCAGCCGATACCAAAGGATATCTTGGTTTAAGCTACGGCGAAAAAGTTTTGAATTCCATTTTGCAGCACTGGCAAAAACCGCAGACGGAAGTTGAAGGACGAACAGCCATTATTGTCCGCATTACCAAGGACGGCAGACCGTTTTCCTGCGAAATCCGCCAAAACTCAACTTCCACGGTCGTGGATAATTCCATTTGCCAAACCGTTGCAAAAATCAGTCATTTTCCGCCCCTTGAAGCAAACGACACGGGTGAAGTATATTTAAGTTTTGTACATGACGACAAAGCCTTTGCCGCAGCACAGGAATACGGACAAAACCAAGCGGCGGGACAAAGCGCAGCAGCAATTGCAGGCGAAGAACAGATTGAAACTGTCAAAAACCCCATTGACAGCCCCATAGACGAAATTCAGGAAAAAACACAGTCCGATGTGGATTTTGCCCCTCTTGCCGAAGGAAATTCCGCCCAGCATGAACAAGCTCTGCAAAATATCAGCCGCGAATTTTCCGCACCGCAGGAAGCTGTGACCGTCAATTCCGGCACAAGCCTGCTTGCCACGGAACCTCAGCCGCAAACAATCGTTATTTCAAGGGAAGAAGCCCTTCAGCCTCCGTCTGCCGATTTGGTAGACCCTTCTGTCGGCACACAGGCATATTCACAGGAAATTTTAAAACAGGCCGCACCAAAAATCCGGATCCCGTCAAGCGTAAGCGGAACCTATCAGGTTGTAGTGCGCATTGACCTTACCGGAAACGGCATCCTGAAAAACGCAGCTATCAACAAAAGCTCGCAAAATGCCGCCATTGACCAAGAAGTTCTGCGTGTTCTGCAAAATGAAGTGCAGTACCCCCCTCTTCCCGACAAATCAGACCAAAGCCTGTGGCTGACATTCAATATCAGAAAATAGAACTGCAATGAAAATAAAAAATAAAGCATTACACTGTGTTTTAATATGTTTTTTGAGCATGGCAGGCCTTTTCGGCCTGCCATGCGCCTCATTCGGCGAACAGGTATCCGATGTGGTCCTTTCCCTTATGGAAAGCCAAAAAAGAGAACTTGATACCATAGAAGACGAATGTATTTTGCAGCAAAAAAATCTGCAGGAAAAAATTTCCGAACTTAACAGCAAAACACAGGAAATATCAATAAAATTCCACAGCCTGTCCGCACTTTACGAAAACGGCGCCCTGTCTCCCAATGCCCGTTCCATACTGACCAAACAAATCAACGAACTGTATGCGGAATTAAATACGTATTACTCCCCTCTTGACCAAAGCCGAAAAAATGCGGAAATACGGATAACTCAACTAAATTCCATTATAGCCAATTTCAGCATTATAGACAAATCCATTCTGGCAGATCTTGACACAAGAGCCCGGAATCTGCTTGCATCTTATCAGACAATCAAAAAAACACTGGACAAAAATCTTCCCAATACACAAAAACTTTTGGAAGAAATACAAAAACTTGCCGTAAGCTTTGAAAAAATACTGCCCAAGCAGTGGCTGGATTATTACATTAATGCCACGGACAATATTTTCAGTCCTCTCGTATGGCAGAATGAAATCAAAAACTTTGCCGACGTTTTCAGCACAACAGCAAGAACTCTGCGCAATGATCTGCCCAATTCACTGGAATCATGGGTTCTTTTTGCCGTACGCATGATTATGGTCTGTCTGATATTGGGCATACCGCTTTACACTTCCCCGAATTTTACCAAAAAAATGCCTCTTCCCGTACACAAGGCATGGAAACGTATATTAAAAGAAAGCATCCCTTACATAGTGCTCGGCATTGCTTTTTATTACGGTTCATGGCAGACGCATTCCATTTATCAGATCGGCATGGGCATAAGCGCCATTTTAATGTGCTACGGGCAAATACAGCTTGCTTTTATCCTGCACTCCATACAAGACAGCAATATGCCGGAAAAACCCAGCATACGCATTTTTGTTCCCGTGCTTTTTGCAAGCCTGTGCCTGCTTACCTTTACACCGCTTATTCTGACCCTGTCCTTCATTTGGACCGTGATTCTGCTTTTTCTTGCATACAGACTATTAAAAGCCCCCCGTTCAGCATACAAAATTCCCCATTACATCAAAACAGGGTTTTTCGTTGTAACCATTATCGGAATTTTAATAACCCCCAACGGGCTTGCAAGAATGTCCATTTTGCTGACCCTGCTCTACATCTGCCTTGGCGTGGGGCTGTATCAGGCCTTCGGCATAATCCATTTATCCAAAGTCATTCAGGAATATATCCAAAACAAAAAATCCCACGTCTTTGCCTATGAACTGGGGCATGCCTTTTTATTCCCCGTTCTCCTGCTTATTTCGCTGGTTGTGCCTTTCACATGGATTTTTGCGTATCCCGGCGGTATTTACATTATCCAAAATATCAGCAGCTTTGACTTCAATTTCGGAACCTTTTCCGTCAACACCCTGCAGATATTCACCATTCTTATTGCATTTTACCTCACCAAATCCATTATTAAAGTTATCAACAACTTCATCGACACCAACTGGAACAAAGACAAAAATCAAGCCATTTCCAGCCTGACAACACCCATAAAAACCACTGTTCTTTTCGGCTGCTGGGGACTTTTCATCC
>CALUWZ010000160.1 GCA_944324625.1 uncultured Mailhella sp.
GGAGTGAGGTATGAACATGAAAAAGATTCTCGGTTCCGTAATGGCAGTAGCCATGGCTGTGACCCTTTCTGCCGGTTATAAAGCAGAAGCAAAAGAATATCCCGTAAAACCCATTACCGTCATCAGTCCTTACGGTGCGGGCGGCGACTCCGATATTGCAGCGCGCGTATGGGCGGAATTTGCCAAACAGGAACTCGGTCAGCCTGTACTCGTTGTGAACAAAACAGGCGGCGGCGGTCTTACCGGAACCATGTTTGCTTCCAAAGCAAGACCTGACGGTTATACGCTCTTCCTCGGCCAGCTCGGTCCCTGTGTTATGCTGCCGATTACCACCAAAGCAGGCGGACTGAACAAAGACAGCTTTGAAATGATTGCCCGTTTTGCAACTTCCAATACCGGTGCTGTTGTGAGTGCGGACACTCCTTGGAACAATCTTAAAGATTTTGAAAAAGACGCCGCCGCAAATCCCGGAAAATATACGTTCAGCAGTCCTTCTGCCACAAGCTGGGTTGCCCTTGCATTCAAAAGCTGGATTTACAACAACAAGCTGAATCTTAAAAACGTAGAATATGTGAGCGGTGCCGAAGCTGCCACTTCCATTCTCGGAAAACACGGTGACATTACATTCCTTTTCAGAGCCAACTTTGATGCCCTTGTAAAAGGCGAAAAACTGAAACTTTTGGCAGTAGGCCAAAAAATGGAAGAATATCCTGATGTTCCGACTTTTGCCGAATTGGGCTATGAAGGCAACTACATGGCATGGGCAGCCATTGCGGCTCCGAAAGGCGTGCCTGACGAAATTAAAGCAAAACTTCAGGCCGTAACCGAAAAGATTTCCCAAAATCCCGAATTTATCAAGGCTCTTCAAAATGTCGGCTTTGATATCAACTACAAAGACGGCGCATCCTTCAAGAAAGATGTTGATGCACAATACATTGAAATGCAAAAACTCCTGCAAGTCATGGGCTTGGCTGTTCAATAAGGAAAAGCGAGGTAATGAAAATGGCTGTTGAACGTATCGGACTTCCTACAAAACCGGGTGCCCTTCCTTTTGCAAAAGCCGTCAAGGCAGGCGGATTTTTATACGTATCAGGACAGGTTCCCCGTGACGAAAACGGTGAAATTGTATACGGAACCATGCTTACCCAAGCTAAAGTTGCCCTTGACAATCTGAAAAAGATTGTGGAAGGCGCAGGCTATTCCATGGAAGACGTGATTAAAGTGGAAGCTTGGATTGACGATCCCCGCGATTTCGGTGATTTCAATAAAGTATATGCAAAATATTTCAGTGCAGAACATGCGCCTGCCCGTGTGACCGTTCAGGCAAAAATGATGAGTGACCTTCGGGTTGAAGTTGCCTGCGTGGCATATAAGGCAGAATAGCAATCAGGCAAAAAGGTTTTCTTATGCTAACGAACCGAAAAGAATATGATATCATTGTTGCGGGCGGCGGAATCAGCGGCGTGGCAATTGCATACGGGCTTATCCGGAAAAACAGCCGGCTGAAAATTGCCGTCATCGATGCCCCCACAGAGGTTAACAGAGCCTCCAGAACAAATGTCGGACTTGTTTGGTGTCAGTCAAAATTCCTTGATAAACCGCATTATGCCAAATGGGGATTTATTTCCAGAAGGCTTTTTCCGGAACTTATTCAGGAACTGACCGAAGTTTCAGGCATAAAAGTTCCTGCGTATTTTGAAGGCGGGCTTATTCCCGTACTCAGTGAAGCGGAATACAATCAAAAAGGCGATTACATCGAAAAGCTCCGCGCTGCTCTCGGAGAATACCGCGGAAACATGATTGACAGGGCGGAACTGGAACGCAAACTTCCTAAAATTCCCTTTGGTCCTGAAGTATGCGGTGCCGCATGGTGTGAAGAAGACGGATTTTTAAATCCCCTTGCCCTGCTTCGCGCCTACCGTGTCGCTCTCATGAACAGCGGCGTGGATTTTCTCAACGATACCGTTGTGTATTCCGTGGAACCCAAAAATAATGCCTATTCTGTTCATACGCAAATCGGTGAGCTTAGCTGTGAGCGTCTTGTGCTTGCCTGCGGCCTTGCCAATAAGCGCCTTGCACAATTTGCAGTCAATGATCTGCCCATTTTTGCGGATAAAGGCCAAGTGCTTTTGACCGAACGCATGCCTTTTGTAATGCCCATTCCCGTGCTCGGCTGCACGCAGACTGTTGCGGGAACCGTCATTATCGGGTTTAAACACGAAACAAGAGGACATGACGCCACGGTTATTCCTCATTCCGTGGCTCAGGAAGGGGCTTGGGCGCTCCGCGTATGGCCCGAACTCGGCAAAAAGCGCATTATCCGCACATGGCCGGGCCTTCGCGTCATGCCGAACGACAAAGTGGCTATTTACAGCCACCTGCCGGGTCATGAAAATGTCACCCTTATCAATACCCACAGTGCCGTAACCATGGCTGCCGCCCATACCCGTTTGGTGGCAGGATTTGTTCTTGGGGAAGAAGCCCATGAATGTGCAAAGGATATGACATTGAAACGTTTCGGTTTTGCCGTGTAGGGGGATAAAATGGATACTGCAATGGTTAAAATTAATGTGGACGGCGAAGACATGCTCGTGCCTGAGGGCATAAGCGTGGCTGCTGCGGTTCTCGGCCATAAACATGAAAGGCATGCTTTTCATAACGGCAGAGACGGCAGTCCCAGAGCGCCTTACTGCCTTATGGGGGTCTGCTTTGAATGCATGATGGAAATCGACGGCGTGGAAAACGTGCAGTCATGCCTTGTGCCCGTGCGTGAAGGCATGGTCGTCAGAAGACAATATCAGTCCGATAAGGAGTAGTTATGGCTGACAATCTCGATTTACTCATTGTCGGAGCGGGCCCTGCAGGGCTTGGTGCCGCCGTTGCCGCAAAATCCTGCGGCTTGGATGTGGCTGTTGTTGATGAATATGCCTCTGTCGGCGGACAGATTTTCAGAAATATTCAGCTTCCCTGCATTGAAAAGGTGCTTGATGAAAGAACGCTCGGTATCGGCAGAAAACTTGTTGAGGATTTTGAAAAAAGCGGCGTGAAATTCTATCCCAATACGTCGGTTTGGGGAATGGAAAACACAACTGTTTTTTGCAAAAGTCCCGATGAAGTAAAAAAAGTTTCCGCCAGCAAAGTGGTATATGCCACGGGGGGATATGAAAGACCCGTACCGTTCAAGGGCTGGACTCTGCCCGGCGTGTATACCGCAGGGGCGGCGGAAATGCTGTTCCGTTCCGCAGGGGAACTGCCAAGCGGCAAAGAGCCTGTGGTGCTTTGCGGCAACGGTCCTTTGCTTCTTGCGCTTGCCGTTCATTTGATTGAAAACAACGTGCCTGTTCTGGCATGGCTTGATACGGGCAAATTCGGCAACAAGATTTCCGCTTCGCTGCACATGGGCAGGGTATTTCAGGATATGCCGTATTTCAGACACGGCATGCATCTTGCCATGGAAATTCTCAAGGCCAAAATTCCTTTTGTGCTTGGCGTGGAAAGCGTGGAAGCCGTGGGCGATGAGTGTGTGGAAAAAGTTGTGTATGTCAAAAACGGAAAACGGCATGAACTTGCCGCCAAGACACTTATACGCCATGAGGGCATAATTCCCCGTATCCAGATCCCCGGAGCCCTTGATATGGAACTTGCGTGGGACAGCCTGCAGCGTTATTGGTATCCTAAAACCGATAAATTCGGCAGAACGTCATTAAACAACGTATATGTGGCAGGAGACAATGCTTTTGTTCACGGCGGGGAATCCGCAATCTGGAAAGGATATGTCTGCGGTTATGCCGCTGCGGAAGATCTGGGGGTTGTGGCAAGCAGTGAAATTAAGGAAAAATCATTGGAATATCAGCAGAAAATGGAACTTTTGTGCAAAGCCCGCGATTATCTTCGCTATGTGTTTGCACCCAATCCTGCAGTATTTAACATTCCCGATGATACCATTGTCTGCCGCTGCGAATGTGTTACGGCAGGAGAAATCCGTAAAGCAGTAAGAGAAGGTTTCACCGATCCGAGGGAAGTTAAAATTGCTACCCGTTCGGGCATGGGACCTTGTCAGGGCAGAAGCTGCGGTACGGCTCTTGCCGAAATCATAGCCCAGACTACGGGAATGAATGTGGAAAAGGTTGGAATTTTAAAAAGCAGGCAGCCGTTTGTTCCTGTTACTTTAGCTGATTACTGCGCACTGCATGCATAAAAATTCATAAACCTGTTTTCTGAAAAGGCCTCCGCAGGGAGGCCTTTTATTTTGAAAATAATTAATAAGATTATATATTATATTTAATTCTTCTGCATTTAAAGAACTTACATCTAATTT
>CALUWZ010000161.1 GCA_944324625.1 uncultured Mailhella sp.
TGCATACATCAGTGAAGACGGTGTCATTGCTGCCCGCTTGAATCAAGTGAAAAATGCCGATGCAAAAGATTTTGACAAGATCGAAAACGATATTTTGCTCAATATGCAGGAAGCACAAAAAAACATGTTGTTTCAGGCATATATCTTAATGCTGAATAAAGATGCAAAGGTTGAAATCCTTATGCCTGAAATTTTTGAAAAAAAATAACGCAAAAATTTAAAAACAGGTCGGAAATTCATGTTGTTTCTTGACAGTAAGGGGGAGCAAGGTTAAAGTATAGGAAATCTTGAGTTCTGCTCAGGAAATTAGAGGAGGTTGCTATGAAAAAGATACTTATGTTATCTTTGAGTGCTCTTGTTGCAGTTGCTCTTGCAATGCCAGCTGTTGCAGCACGCCCTGCGGTACCTGAAGGACCCATGAAAATGGCTCTTACCAAACAAGCAGTTACCTTTAATCACAATACTCACACCTCTGTTGACTGTGGTGTTTGCCACCACGAAGTAAACGGTGCTGAGAATTTTGGTAAATGCTCCAATGCCGGCTGCCATGATGCTTTGGGTGCCAAAGAAAAAGGTACAAACAGCTACTATCGTATCGCTCACGACAGAAAGCTTGCAAACAGCTGCTTAGGCTGCCACGTAAAAGTAGCACAAAAAGAAAAGGATAAGAGAAAAGCTCTTACCGGCTGTAAGGCTTCCGCTTGCCATCCTTAATAGTTGTTTCCTACTCGCCGTGCCTTTGTGCCGGCGGGTAGGTTTTTTTTATTAAAAAAGAGGGGAATTATGAGCAATCATATCAAAAATAATCCTGTTGATGATATTATTGATCTGACGGAAGTTGTCAGCATTGGAAGCGGTGTGGGCGTCGGCAGGGACGCGCCGCATGATGAGGATGATGTGCTTGATTCCCTTGTGCACGAATTTGAAGAAAATTCCGATAAAAAAAATACTGATGAGGACAATGGTCTTGATTTATCAAATTTGGATGATTTAATCAGCTCCTATAATTTGAATTTTGACGAAAATAACAATCAGGACAATGAGCTTGACAGTGATTTTGATGTAATACTCAAAGATATACAAAACGGCGGCAGTGAAGGGGAGAATAATTATTCTCTGCCTCAGGATAATGCAGTAAATGCCGAAACTGAAGATACCTCAGGCAAAGCGGATCAAGACGTTTTGGGGGGCAGTGAAAATGCTGAACCTTTTGAAGATGACGATGAAATTGATGTCTTGACTCGCGATATCATTAACGGAACAGAGTCTGCCGCCGATGTTTTGGATTTGGATGAGCCGCTGACAGAAAATGAGAACAAAGAATTGGAAGATGTTCCCGATTCTTTTTTTGACGAGCTGGATAAACAGCTTGCTGACGGCATGCAGGATTCTGAGCATCATTCCGGTTCTGAAAATTCTGATGCTGTGAATTTTGATGATATTTTTGCCGCTGCAAATGAAATGCCGCTTGAACAAGATACACAGAAAGAAGATCTGCAGGACATTGGCCTGCGGGATGAACGGCAGGCTTTGCGGACAGAAACAGATAATATTCCAAATGAGTTAAACAGCTTCCATTCAGCTGACGAAAAAGAAAAAACGTCCCAAAATGCAGAAACAATTTCCGAGCCGCCGTTAAAAAGCGATATGGCTGAGGAAGAAGCTGAAGATATTTCCGATGAGGCGTTTAATGATATTTTGAACGAATTGTCCCTTGACCATGAGGTTGATGAAGATGTTGTGCCCTTTGCGAAGGATGCCGCAGAAGAAAACCTTCCTATCCGTCTGAACGGAGATATCAGTTTTATCGAAACTGCGGAAAAAGAAAAGCCTGCAGACATTCATCTTGTGCAGTCCGCGTCTAAGGTGCTGGATTCAGATGAGGCTTATCTGGAAAAATTTGGGGGAGAAGATGAATCTGTAGGGGCCAAGCTGAAAACATTATCTTCCAATTTCGCTTCTCTTGAACACCGTCTGCTCGGTTCTGATTCCAAATGGCAGGATATGGGGCTGGAAATAAATTACAGAATAGGCGGGCTTGAAAAGCGTGTTTCCGAATTGGAAGAAAATACCAAAACAGAACTTTCACATTTAAAAGCCGCTCTTGACAAATTTTCACAGAATGCTGCAGAAGCCTCTGAACAGAATGTTTCAGCTCATGAAGACAGCATGAAAAAACTGCAGGAAAAAGTTTCGGGCTTGGAAAGCAGAGTTGCTACGCTTGATGATATTTTTTCGGAACAGAAAATGCTTAATGACGAGCTTGCCAAAACATTGGACAATCAAAGCTCATCTGCAGATTCTTCAGAAGACGGGCAGGTAAAGGCTTTGCAGGAACAAGTTGCGGCATTGCGGAAAGAACTTGGGCAGGCACAGGCCAAAATTTCCATGATGGAAGAAAATATCGAAAAAATGGCAAGCCTCGCCGCAGCAAAAGTTTTGCGTGAAGAAATTATTCCGCTGCTGACCAAGGAATAATTTCTTAAAATATCGGGCGGAAAGAGGGGAAGCCGGTCTTAGTTTCGGCTGGTTTAAACCGGGATTTTCTGTGTGTTCTTTTTCTTGACAATTTTATGAAAGCATGAAATTAAAATGCACGTTGAGTTATTTTTTTGAAATTTGTGTCTTCGTAGCTCAGTAGGATAGAGCGTTCGCCTCCTAAGCGAAAGGCCGTGGGTTCGAATCTCGCCGGGGACACCATTTTTAAAGGCTTACATCTGTAAGGATGTAAGCCTTTTTTATGTTTGCCGTGTTTTTGGTTTTGCTTAATCTATTTGTTCCGTAAACGGTGCCCTGCGGTTTGGGCATTCTGTTCTGGGACAGTGACTGCAGTTGACGTACTGGGTTTCGGTTTGGAAAAAAATGCCTGAAACACTGAATTCAGGATGCATAAGCATGCTTGGCAGAAGGTCGATATTGAGTTTTTCCGGGATTGGAGCCATAAGTTCAAAAAACGGTTTTTGTTCGGAAATGGGCCATGCAGGCAAAGATCCCGGATTGAGGTGCGAAAGCTGTTTTATGGAATATTTGGTTTTAATAAATTTTTCAACATGCGTTTTGGCTTGCTGCAAAATGTCTTCTCTCAGGGCGTTAATGAACAAAAGGTCAAGATAATCGAGAGTAACCGCCCATTCTGCCAGTTCTTTGCCTTCGGTAATAAGATACGGAAAAACTCTGTGTACGGATTTTAATTTTGTTTTGAGTAAAGAGCCGGTGAGAATGGTTTGGCCGATTTGGATTTGATTTCCTTCAAGCATTGTGAATCCGCAGAGTTTGAAGGCTCCTTTCGGTTTTGCCGTTTCTTTTGCTTTTTGTGCCAAGCAGGTAAAATCTTGCAGAAAATCAGAGGGAATATGCAGCTTTTCCATAAGATTTTCCACATTGATATCAAAAGCTATGTCGTGAAAAAGTATTGTGTCTTGCATAACGTATCCTTTAATTGTTTTGAAAGCGGCACTGTCTGAAATTGTCTGCAGCCTTTTGGGGAGAATGGCTGTAGATTTTTTTTGCAGAAAACTTGATGTAAAAATTTAAAACAGATTAGACATAAAATTCAGGCCGCTGGCTGTGATAAAATTTTTGTCTGCATTTAAATTATTTTGTATAATAATGGGATAAACGCTGCAGCAGTAAAGTTCTGTCAATGGGTTTTGTAAGATGTTCATTCATGCCCGCTTGTTTGGTTTTTACCGCATCTTCAGAAAAAGCATTGGCAGTCATGGCAAGAATGGGAACTGTTTTGGCATCGGGACGGGCAAGACGCCTGATTTGCCGTGTTGCTTCCAGTCCGTTCATGACAGGCATCATGACATCCATTAAAATAACATCTATGGAGTATGGTTTGGATTGGATAAAACAATTGAGAGCCTGTTCTCCGTTTTTGGCTGTGATAACTTCGATTTTTTCCTGTTTGAGAATGCAGTGGGCAATTTCAATGTTGATTTCATTATCTTCAGCCAAAAGAACACGCATGCCTTTCAAGTTTTTTATGGAATGTTCTTTTTGGGGATTAGCGTATGTTCGGTTATGGTCTATGGTAAAAGGCAGGATAACGGTAAAAGCGGTTCCTTTGTTGAGTTCGCTTTTTACGTGAATGGAACCGTTCATTTTTTCAACAAGCTGTCTGGTAATTGTCATACCAAGTCCTGTTCCCGTAAATTTTGCGGCAACATTGGTATTTTCTTGGGTAAAAGGTTCAAAAATATGGGCCAGAAAATCTTCGGTCATGCCTATGCCGGTATCTTCAATCGTAAATGTAAATTCAAC
>CALUWZ010000162.1 GCA_944324625.1 uncultured Mailhella sp.
CTGTACAAACAATTTTTGTTTTTCTCATAAAAATAGACACACTCCAAATCCTATATAATTAAAAATCCAACACAATAAATATACCGCAAAGCAACGAATAAATCAATAAATTTCATATAATGCCTACAAAACTCTGCCTACGTTCGTTTCAGAAAAATCTTCCAAAGCCCTGACTTCCTGTCCCTCATAGAGTTCATGCACGCCTTTGACGGCAATAACATCCCCAGCCGAAAGATTTTTTACGGCAAGCATGCCGTCCTGCTCAGGACTCGTAACCGTTACGGCTTTTTTATGCACGCTGCCGCCGTCAAAAATCCACACGCAGGTCTGACCGTCTTTATAAAACACGGCTTCAACGGGAACAAGCAGCGCCCCTTCCTCTTTGTCTTCATAGTAAACATGCACGCTGCCTTCCGTGCCCACCAAAATCTCATCGTCATTTTCAAAATAAAAAACAGCGGGATACACAAGGTCAAGACTTTGCTTTACCTTGCCGACAGTCTGCAGAATAAGCGGATATTCCTTGTCTGCGCTTTTAAAAACATAACGGGACTGTCCGGCAAAATGAACCATGTCTTTTTGGGAAATATTTATCTGCACTTTCTTTTTATCGGCAGAGGAAAACGTCAGCACAGGCATGCCGGAAGAAACAACACTGCCCGTATCCGCAAATTTATGTTTCACATACCCGCTGAAAGGCGCCTCAAGCACGGTATCCCTGTTTTGATTTTCTTTATTGATATACCCCTGCTTAGCCTCCATGTATGCGGCATAGGCTGCTTTTTCCTTTGCTACGGCTCCGTCATGCATAGCTTTTGCCTCATCGTATTTTTTCTTGGCAAGGGCATTTTCTTTATATAAGGCCTGCAGTCTGGCAAATTGGCTGCGGGCATTGTCTGCCTGCGCCTTTGCTGCCAAACAGGCATTTTGGGCAGACAGCATTTTTTCCTTGGCCGCAGCCTGCCCAACGGCATAATCACGGTTATCCATTTTCACAAGCATCTGCCCTTTTTGCACAAGAGCGCCAACTTCATAGGGAAATTCTTCAATAATGCCTGACACTTTAAAAGAAAGCTGAACTTCTTTGCCTGCTTCAGCCACGGCAGGAAATTTCATTTCAAAAAAATTTTTATTTTCCTGCACGGCATATACCGAAACAGGACGGATAATCTTTTCTTCTTCTTTTTCGCATGCGGTCAAAAACAATAAACAGCAGACCCAAAAAGCTATACGGTTATTTCGCTTCATACGGATTTTTCCCCATGGCTACGGCAAGCGTACCCTGCGCAAGCCTGTACTGATAATAACTTTTTTCATAAAAACCGACAGCGGCATGATACTCTTTCAAGGCTTCGTAATATTCTTTCAGGTCTATGATTTCATATTTTCTTTCCACCTGCTTTTGGCGATATTTTCCTTGTGCCGCGCTTAAATTTGTCTTTGCCGCCGCAAAAAGTTCTTTTGCGGAAAGCACATTATTATACGCATTCCGCACCTCGGCAAGCAGCGTCCAATATTCCCTCACAAGTTCCAATTCGGAAATTTCCTGCTGACGCAAAGCCTTGCGGTATTCATTGATATTTTTAAATCCGTTAAAAATGCTGAACAGTCCCATTACGGACAAAAAACTGACGTGACTTTCCGTAATGACGGTATTGTCAAAAGAAAAAAAAGTACCGTCCAAAACTATTTTCGGCAAAAAATTGCTTATGGCCATGTTTTTCACATCTGCCTGAACCTGATTGGACAAATCCGAAATTTTCCATTTTTCGTTATGCTCCAAAGCCTGCAGAATGCAGTCTTCCAGACTTGGCAAATCCGCAAGCTCTTTCTCTTCAGGCAGCAGGGAAAATTTCATATCAAAAGGAAAATTCAAACTCTGCAGAAGGCGCAGACGGGCAATTTCCTGTTCACGGCTGTTCTGCCTGACCGCCAAATCTTTAATCATGGCATACGCTTTTGCCTGCTCCAGTTCCCACGGAAGAATGCTTTCCGTTTTCAGGGAAATTTCCGCCTGCTTCAAAAATTCCCGAGAGGCAAGAGATTCATTTTTCAAAACCTGTTCTTCTTTCTCCAGTGCCTGAATATAAAAATATTCGCTCATGGTTTTCAAAACAATAAGCTTTTCACTGAGCGAGGTCAAAAGAATCTGAATATCTTCGCCTTTTTGTTTGGCAATTGCCAAAAACCATAAACTCGGAACAAAAACAGGCAGCTGGGCATTCAAGGAATAGGCATAAAAATCTTCATCAAGAAGCTGAACCTGCACTTCCGCCGGCAGACCGAGAAAACCTTTCGGAAGGCCTGCATGCAGGCTATTGCTGCTTCTTTCATACCCTGCCAAAAAATCTATCTTGGGCAGCAAATTTCCTATGGCAAGCTGTTTGTCAATGCGGGCTATTTCCTGCTTCAGCTTTGCTGTCTGCAAATCCAGATTGCGCTCTTTGGCTATGCCGACAACATCAGCCAACCCAAATTCCGCACCGTATTTTTGCACAGCTTCATCTGCGGTAAGCTGTTTTTCCAAAAGCTCTGCAGGCGCTTTTGCCCCCGTACATGCCGTCAGCAGTAAAAAGCAGCCGATTGCAATTTTTTTCATAACGCCTCTGACAGTATAAATTTAACTCCAGTATATGCCGTATAGAAAATAATAAGTCAACTGTGTAATATTTTCACGTTTTTTTCATTTAATCTTTTCTGCAGTCTTCTAACTTGCAAAAAATATTATAAAATTATTTTATTCGTTTGATTAAATATATTCTTTTCAGCGGATATTGTCAAATTCTATGCGCACGCTGTTGTTCCACACCGTCACATCCCGAAGCTGGCGGGACAGGCGGGAAGTGAGGGTCTTTATATTTTGTCTGTATTCATTATGCAGACTTTGATAAACAAGTTCCACTTCCCATAATTTTGTGCCGGGCTGTTCGGAATTTTCTCCGCGTTCATAGGCAGAAACTTTCAGCGTATGGGGATATACATTATACTCTTTGGGATAGCAGTCTGTTCCCGTCTGAATGGTTTCACCGCCGAGGTCATAGTAATAATCATACTCATAATTTGAATGAAAACCGCTTCGATAATAGCTGTAATCGGGATAATACACATTTTCATAATGCGGCGTGCAAATCATTTTGCTGATTTTTTTTATTCCTTCGGAACCGAAATCAAGCAGAACTATCAAATCAGCCTTTTCCCTGTCAGACGTTACCGTAAAATTATTTTCCAAAAGGGCATTGGAAACAGGAGCAATAAGCTCTTGATAAATAAATCCCGTATATTCATTTAACGGCTTTCGCGGTTCAAGAAAAACGGTTTGACGGGACGGAGCAATGCGGGCTTTTGTCTGGGCGGAATTATCGGTCTGCCCTGCATAGTTTTTTTGGCCGATACCCTGCACTGCCTGTCTGTCTGTTTGATTTTCCGATTTTTTTTCAGCCTGCTGATTCTGCAGATGCGGCAAATACGCAACATTGGTAGGGCGGGAGGAACAAGCGGACAACACCGCAAAACAAAAACAGAACAAAATCAAAAAAATATTTTTTAAGAACATTTTTTTCACAAAAATCTCCTGATGAAAGTATCCTCTCCATATATTCTTTTATGTCAAATCAAAAAATTTTTCAATCCAATAAAACGGCACAAAAAAAGCCCCTTTGCCGGCGGCAAGGGGCTTTGACAGCGATTATAAAAAATTTAGCAGGTTAAAGCACGTTCAAGACGCTTTACTGTTTCTTCCCTGCCAAGAGCATACATAATCAAATGAACGGAAGGACCTCCCGCCAAGCCGATAAGGGCGGAACGAAGCGGAGTGCCCACAAGCTTGAATTTTACGCCGCTTGTTTCCACATAATCATGGATAACTTTTTCGAGATTTTCAGCGGAAAATTCCGTTTCACGCACAAGGGCAAGCACATTTTTAATCTGTTCTTTGCCCTGCTCATCAAGGGATTTTTGAGCTTTTTCCTCAAAAACAATATCTTCCGCATTCTGCAGGAAAGGTTTCAGCTGCTGCGCCAAATCATTCAAATTGCTGGCGCGTTCCTGATACAGGGAAAGGGCGGGAGCCAGATTTTTGCCTTCAACGGAAAAACCGAGATTTTCAATGAAAGGACGGGTAAGTTCCGCAACTTTGTCAAGCGGGGTGTGCTTAAGATAATAACCGTTGAGCCACTGCAGCTTATCGGGGTCAAAAGCGGCGGCAGAACTGTTCAGATTATTGCCGTCAAAAAGTTTTACCAACTCT
>CALUWZ010000163.1 GCA_944324625.1 uncultured Mailhella sp.
CGCCCAGTTCGGCTTTGCGCCTTTGTCAGGACGCTTGGCAGATAAAGTTCACCCTGAATACATAATCATTGTCGGCCTTATTCTCAGTACGTTAAGCCTTGTAACCACAGCCTACCTCAATGAACAGTCAAGCATTTATTATATCCTCACAACGTTATTTGTTTCAGGCGTAGGCATTGCAGTTTTTTCCTCTCCCTGTACGCTTTCTTCCCTGCAGGAAGTTTCCCAGAAAGATCTCGGCGTTGCCTCAAGCCTGACGGCAACATCAAGAAGCATGGGCATTTTGGCCAGCCAAATTATTGTTTCTCTCGCCATTTCCCATTACATGGGCAAGCAGACCGTCAATCCCGAAACCATTCCGTTATTTTTAAATTCCATGAAATTTTCTTTTCTGTTCATGTCCGCCATAAACATAGGCTGCATAGCCTGCTACTGCGTTTTGGCCTGCAAAATATATAAAAAAGACAAACAAAAAACCGTATAAATTATATCGTCAAAGAATTGCTGTTGACAGCGAAGCCCATAATGCATAAAATTTTGCCACAAAAATTATCAAGGGGTTAATTATGAAATTAGCAAACCGTTTATCAAGAGTAAAACCGTCAGCCACACTGGCCGTCAACGCCAAAGCTTTGGAACTGAAAAACAAAGGGATTGATGTGATTTCTCTTGCTGTCGGCGAACCTGATTTTCCGACCCCCGACCATATTGCCGAAAGCGCAAAAAACGCCATAGACAGCCATTTCACCCGCTACACCGCCGTGGCGGGCATTCCCGAAATCCGCAGTGCCGTTTGCGAATATTTCAAAAGAATTTACAATGTAACGTCAAAAAATGAAAACGTTGTCATCGGAAACGGCGGAAAGCAATGTTTGTATAATCTTTTGCTCTGCCTTTTAAATGACGGCGACGACGTGCTTATTCCCGTTCCCTATTGGACCAGCTACCCCGACATGGCCGCCCTTGCCGGCGCAAATCCCGTTTTTGTGCCGTCATCAGTGGAAAACGGCTACAGAATAAATATTGAATCTCTGGAAAAAGCCTGCACGCCCAAAACCAGAGTTCTCATCCTTAACAGTCCGAGCAACCCTTCAGGCGTTACCTATTCCCAAAAAGAAATTGACGAAATCGTTCTTTGGGCTGTTCAAAAAGATATTTTCGTCATTGCCGACGAAGTCTATGACCAATTGGTTTACAACGACGAATACAAATCCACTGCTGCCAAACTCTGGGAACAGTATCCCGACAAAATAGCCGTTATCAACGCCCTGTCCAAAAGTTTCGCCATGACGGGCTGGCGCCTCGGCTATACCTTGGCCCACCCCGATTTAATTAAAGAAATGGTCAAGCTGCAGGGACAAATCACCTCCAGTGTCTGCTCCATTGCCCAAAAAGCAGGCGTCACTGCCCTGACTTCTTCATACGGCTGCATTGCCCCCATGAAAGAAGCCTTCAAAAGACGCCGCGATCTTGCCCATGCGGAACTGAGCTCATGGGAAGGCGTAATCTGTCCGAAACCCGAAGGAGCATTTTATCTTTTTCCCGATGTCAGCAAACTTTTCTGCAGCAAATACAAAAACGCCCCCGAGCTTTGCACCTATCTGCTTGACGAAGCAAAAGTCGCCGTCATGCCCGGCGATGCCTTCGGCCTGCCAAGCTGCATACGCCTTTCTTACGCAGTTTCCGACGAAACCCTGAAAAAAGCATTAACCGCAATCAAACAAGCTCTTTATAAATAACATGAAATTTTACAATACAGAACGGTTCACCTATCCCAAGGAAGATCCTATTGCCATACGTGCCGTAAGAGAATGCATTGAAAAACTGGAAGAAGAAAAACTTCCCTTCGTGACCTTGGATTTTATTCCCGGACTGCTGCGGGAACTTGAAGAACTTGCGCCGTATTTTGCCAAGTTTGACAATCTGCTTTTGCTCGGCATAGGCGGTTCTGCCTTAGGTCCCCATGCCCTGCAGAAAACATTCTGCCCTCAGGACAAATTCATTCTGCAAAAGCAAAGCAAAAAACAGCTGTGGGTTGTGGACAATGTGGATTCTGCCCATCTGGAAGAATGTCTTGAACATCTGCCCTTGGAAAAAACCCTTGTGCTGACGGTAAGCAAGTCTGGCTCCACACTTGAAACCATTGCCCAATATTTTATCTGCAGACAGCATTTTCAAAAACTTTTTCCGGATTCCTGGCAGAATAATTTTTTCGTCATTACCGATCAGGAAAAAGGCTTTCTGCGTGAAGAAATCCGGAAATACGGATACAAATCCCTGCCGGTTCCCGCTCTTTTGGGAGGCAGATTCAGCGTATTCTGCGCCGTGGGTCTTGTGCCTGCGCTGTTTTTGGGCATTGACTTCAAAGCCTTTGTCCAAGGCGCACTGGAAGCAAGAAACCAATTTTTTGCCGAATGCCATGCATACAGGGAAAATTCCCAAAATCCCCTGCCTCAGCTTTTCGAACTGGCAAATTTTGCTTTTGCCGCCATGTCAAACGGTTTTTCCGAACTTATTTTCTTCAACTATATCCCAAAATGGAGCAGCTTAAATTACTGGTTCAGACAGCTGTGGTCAGAAAGCCTCGGAAAAAACGGAAAAGGCTCAACACCCGTCATTGCCCTCGGCACCGTTGACCAGCATTCCATTTTACAGCTTTTTCTGGACAGCAAGCCAAACAAAGCCGCAATTTTTCTGGAATCCTACACCCAGCCGCGCAACATCCTGTGCACCATTGCGGACAGCCTGCCCGATGAATGGAAATGGCTGGAAGGTAAAAATATTACGGATATTCTGTACGCCGAAACAAAAGCAACAAAACAATCCATGATAAATCACCATATTCCGCTCTGTGCCATGAATTTTCCCGAAACCGGCGAAAAAGCCTTCGGCAGAATCATGTGGGATTTATGCATGGCCACGATTTTGACGGCACATTTTCTGAATATTGATCCTTATGACCAGCCGGCCGTCGAAGAAAGCAAAATGCTTGCAAAAAAAACTCTTTCTGAACAATAAAGGATACTGCCATGTACGCTCTTCCCAAAGGTTTTTCATTTGCCGTTGCCAATGCAGATTTCAGAGGAAAAAATCTTCCGAGAAACGATTTGTCCCTTGTTCTCTGCGAACAAAAAACCATAGCCGCAGGACTTTTCACCACTAACCTGTATAAAGCGGCTCCTGTGCTCTGTTCACAAAAAAATCTTCGGGAAAGCCCTGAAATACGGGCAGTTGTCATCAATTCAGGACAAGCCAACGCCTGTACGGGCGAAAAAGGCATGCAGGCATGCCTGCAGAGCCAAGCCATGATCGAAGAACGTTTCAATCTGCCGAAAGGTTCCGTGCTCACAGCCTCCACAGGCGTTATCGGCGCCCACATGGACATGGAAAAATGGGAAGAAGCAAGCTATGAACTGCGCTGCAGTCTTGGACAGGCAAGCCTTGAAGATTATGCCAAAAGCATTATGACAACCGATGCTTTTCCCAAAATCTCCTATAAAAAAATCGAAAAAAACGGCAAGGAAGTTATTTTTGCAGGCGTTGCCAAGGGTGCGGGAATGATTTGCCCCAATATGGCAACCATGCTCAGCGTCCTTATTTCAGACGTGCAGACAGATAAAGAAACGTGGGAAGAAACAGTCAGAAACGCAGTAAAAACAGGTTTTAACCGTGTAAGCGTGGACGGCGACACCTCCACCAACGACAGCCTTTTTGCCCTGACAAGCGGTCTTTCCGAAGTCAGACTTGAAAAAGAAGAACTGCAGGCCGTTATAACGGAAATAATACAGGAACTTGCCTATCTTCTGGTCAAAGACGGCGAAGGCGCAAGCAAAGTCATGCATATTACCGTCACAGGCGCAAAGACCAATGATGATGCCGAAAAAATAGCCCGCACAGTCGGCCATTCCCAGCTTGTCAAAACAGCCATGTTCGGCAAAGACCCCAACTGGGGCCGCATTGTGGCTGCCGCAGGCCGTGCCGGCGTGGATTTTAATCCTGACAATCTGACCCTTACCCTTTGCGGCGTGGAAATTTTCAAAAACGGCCAGCCCATTGACATGGACATAGACAAAGTCTTTTATCCGCTTCTGGACAAAACCGACATCAATG
>CALUWZ010000164.1 GCA_944324625.1 uncultured Mailhella sp.
GGTTCTGCAGATAAAGGATGTGGAAAATTTCTTTTCAAAGCGCAATGATCTTTTTTCGCCGAACCGCACAACCATAGTTCCTACAAGGCATGAAGAGAACGTGCCCAATATCAATACCATTTCCGGCAAGGAAGTTTTTTATCTTGACTGCCGTATTCTGCCTGAATACCGAACGAAGGACGTTCAGGAAAAAGTTGAAGATCTTGCAGGAAAAATTGCGGCCAAATACGGCGTAAAAGTTACGGTGTCCGTGGATAATTTGGAAGAAAGTTCACCTCCGACGTCCGAAGATGCCGAAGTTGTGCAAAAACTGAAAAAAGCCATAGCGGAAGTTTACGGCATACGGTGCAGGGCAGGCGGCGTCGGCGGCGGTACGGTTGCCTGCAAAATCCGCAGTCTCGGCATTCCCGCTGCCGTGTGGTCGCGCGCCATACCGAATTATCATCAGCCCAATGAAGGTTCGCGAATATCCCATGCCGTGCGCGATACGCAGACCTTTGCAAGACTGCTTTTTGATTAATTTTTTAAGTCTGTAAAATATCATTGCATTTTAACGGAAATTGTCGTATTTTGTTTCATTATATTAAAGTGATGAAGAATGCGAACCATACAAGTAATAAATACGCAGTGGTATAATGCAACAGCTTGGTATGCATTGTATTTAGCCAAAATTTTAAACGAGCACGGTCATAAAAGTCTGGTTATTACCAGCAGCGATTCTGTTATTTTATCAAAAATACATGAATTTAATGTTGATTACATAAGCCTGCCGCTCAATTCCTGCAGCGTGCGGGATATTTGCCGTATATGGAAAGAACTTAATCAAATATTCAAGGATTTTCATCCTGACATTGTCAATTGTCACAGGGGGGAATCCTTTTATTTATTTGGTCTGCTGAAAAAGAAATTCGGTTATGCCTTGGTGCGCACGCGCGGCGACCAGCGTTTTCCCAAAACGGATTTTTTGAATAAATACCTGCACAATGCCTTGGCTGACTGTATTATTACTTCAAATTCCGGCATGGCTGCTTTTTTCGCCGAAAAAATGCAGACTCCCGCAGAGAAAATCCACACCATTTTAGGCGGAGTGGATACCAAGAAATTCTATCCTCAGGACGGACAAAAAAATAGTATCCGCACTCAGTACGGTTTTGGCGAAAATGATATTCTTTTGGGAATTATCGGCAGGCTTGAAGCGGTTAAAGGTTTTCATGAGTCTGTGCGGGCTTTTGCCAAAGCGCTGCAGCAAAGCGAAGAAGCAAGGGAGAAACTTCACTTGCTTATTGCGGGCAGGCCGTGTGCCTTTGATGCTGACGAGCTGAAAAATTTGGCAAAATCCCTTTCCGTTCCTGAAAACCGTATCCATTTTTTCAGTTTTGTGGATGACATAAACAGTTTTATCAATATGCTTGACATGGGAGTGATAGCTTCTGTCGGTTCTGAGGCCATTGCCCGTGTTGCGTTTGAAATGCTTGCCTGCCATATTCCGGTTATCGGCTCCTGCGTTGGGGTAATGCCTGACATTTTGGAAAAGGAATATCTTTTTCAGCCGGGGAATATTGAAGAAATGGCCGCAATGTTTCTGCGCTGCCTGAACAGGGATTTTCGGCAAAAACTGACCGAAGTGTGTATGAATCGTTTTTACGGTTCAGGGGATGTACATTCTGTATACGGTTGGACAATGGAAGATTTTTATAAAAAAACAATGAATGTTTATTTAAAAACACTTGAGGGATCAAAATGATTAATTGTTTTGCCAGCGACAATACTGCAGGCGCATCTCCTGAAATTATTCAGGCTCTTGTCAGCGCCAATGAAGGCTATGCAGTGCCTTATGCTCTTGATGATTACAGCAATATGTCTGATGTTATTTTCAGCAAAATTTTCGGTGACGTGACCGTTTGCTACACGCTGAGCGGAACAGGTGCCAACGTGGTGGCATTGAAAGCCATGCTGAGACCTTGGCAGGGCGTTGTCTGTGCGGACATATCCCACATCAATACGGAAGAAGCAGGCGCTCCTGAAGTGATTACGGGGTCCAAGCTTTTGCCTCTGCCTTCCTATGACGGCAAAATTAAAGCCAAAGATATTGATTTTTATTTGGACAGCATAGGCACCTTTCACCGTGTAACCCCAAAAGTCGTGTCCATTACCCAGTCCACTGAAAAAGGCACGCTGTATTCCGTGGATGAAATAAAAGAAATTTGTGCGTATGCCCATAAGCATGACATGCTTGTGCACATGGACGGTTCGCGCATTGCCAATGCCGTGGCGGCTCTTAATGTTGATATCAGGGAGCTTACCGTTAATGCGGGTGTTGACGTTCTTTCTTTCGGCGGTTCCAAAAACGGTTTGGTTTTTGGGGAAGCCGTTGTTTTTTTCAATAAAGAACTTTCCAAAGATTACATGACCATGCGCAAGCAGTCTCTGCAGCTTATTTCAAAAATGCGTTATGTAAGCGCCCAGTTCAATGAATTTTTCAAAAACGACCTGTGGCTGAACAATGCCCGCCATGCCAATGAAATGGCAAAATATTTGGCGGAGCAGCTGCAGGGAGTAAAGTGCCTTTCCGTGCAAAAGCCTCAGGTAAATGCCGTATTTGTGTGCATGGATAAAATTCTTATGGAAAAATTGGCCAAAGAATTTTATTTTTACGAAACCAATCCGCAGATTCAGGAAGTTCGCTTTATGTGTTCTTTCCAGACCGCCAAAGAAGAAATTGATTATTTGGTTCAGCGGATAAAAGCTCTTGCCGAGTAAGGTTTTGAAAACAGGAGAAAAACATGGCGGACGAAAGAATTTCATGGACGGAATATTTCATCAATATCGCTTACATGGTGGCAGAACGTTCCACCTGCACCAGAAGAAAAGTCGGGGCTGTTGCCGTTAAAGACAAGCATATCCTTGCAACCGGGTATAACGGCGTGCCGAGCGGTGTGGAACATTGCCTCAATACGGGATGTCTTCGGGCGCAACTGAATATCCCGTCAGGCGAGCGCCATGAAATCTGCCGGGGGCTGCATGCAGAACAGAATGTCATCATTCAGTGTGCCGTTCACGGCATCAGTCTTACGGGTGCAGATATTTACTGCACAACGCAGCCTTGTTTTATCTGTACGAAAATGCTGATTAATTGCGGGGTAAAGCGCATTTTCTGCGTGGAATCTTATCCTGATGAACTGGCTGTTGCCATGCTTGAGGAAGCAGGCGTAGAATTAATTAAATTGGAAAAAAATAACTGATATGCAGCATACGGTTTTCATGCAGCGTGCCATTGAACTTGCCGAAAAAGGCAGGTACAAAACAGCTCCCAATCCTTGTGTGGGCGCTGTTTTGGTGCATAAAAACAAGATTATTGCCGAGGGATATCATGAGGCATTCGGCATGGCTCATGCAGAAGTTGCCTGTCTTTGCAATGCCTTGGAACAGGGCATATTTTATCGGGAAATACAGAATAATTCCCTGCATTTTTCCAATCCTTTTCTTCAGGAGAAGCTGGAAGCGTGCCGCGGTACTGTCTGCAGGGAACATATAAGCATAAAAGACTGCGTTCTGTATGTAACGCTTGAGCCGTGCAATCATTACGGCAAAACGCCGCCTTGTTCCGCTGCAGTTTATGAAGCCGGCATAAAAACCGTGTATATCGGCTGTCTTGATCCTAACCCTAAGGCTCAGGGCGGCATGGATTTTTTGCGGAAAAAAGGCGTCAGCGTGCACAGCGGGCTCTGCGAAAAAGAATGCCGTGACCTGATTGCGGATTTTCTTGTCTGGCAAAAAGAAAAAAGGCCGTTCTGCATTGTGAAAATGGCTTCCACTTTGGACGGGAAAATAGGGCCTGCCCTAGGGCACAGTCATGCTGTTTCGGGAAAAGAATCAAAAAAAACAACCATGCTTATGCGCAGAAACATGGCGGTCAGCGGCGGTGCCGTCATGGTCGGCTCGCGTACGTTTTTTGAAGACAATCCGAAGCTGACTGTCAGGGATGCGGAAGCAAATACCGCGGAAAGCGCGCAGCTGCTGGCTTTTGTTGTTTCCAA
>CALUWZ010000165.1 GCA_944324625.1 uncultured Mailhella sp.
TGGAATAAATTTTCTTTACGTTGTTTTTCAAAAAGTTCAGGCGGTATTTGCGCCATGCCCAAACCTTCGGCGGAATGAAATAATAAACGGGAATCCCCATATTTTTGGCCATGTTCACAATGCGGAAATTAAAATCAGGCGCATCGGTCACAATGACGGCATCAGGCTTTTCCGCAAGCAGGGCATGTTTTATGCGTTTCAAAAGATTTAAAATTTTGGGAAGTGCTTCCAGTACTTCCGAAATTCCCATAACAGACAGTTCATTAATATGAAAAAGGGTACGAACCCCTTGATTTTTCAAGTGTTCGCCACCCATTCCCACAAATTCGAAATCCTTTCCGCTTTTTTTCAGAGCCCTGACAAGTTCGGCACTTTGAATATCTCCGGAAAGTTCCCCGCAGTTTATCCATATTTTCGGCACTAAACAGTTCCTTTTTCCAATGCAGAAGGTTGATGTATCCGAGTATAGACCAAATTAATGACGGAGCCCACCAAAACGGCAAGCACAAGACGCACGCCCAAAAGCCCCCACAAAGAACCGCCGATAAGCGAAAGCAGAATGGTATCTTCTATCAAAGCATGGGCAATGCTCATCAGGCTCATGGTGGAAAATGCATCGCTGTGGGAAATTTTTCCTTCTCTGGCAGCCTGAATGATAATGCCGCTGCCGTACAAAATACCGAGCACAAGACCGACAATCACAATATTGGTTGCCTGTTTGGAAATGCCGAGCAGTCTCAGCACAGGTGACAGCAAAAAGCCCGCCACATCGGAAATTCTCAGCACATTGATAAGTTTATTAAACATCATGACAAGGCAGATAATAATAAAAATCTGCACCAAATTCAGACATTCCCCCCAAACCCAGCCAAGCAGGGTCGGAGAAGTGGCTTTGGCTTCAAACAAAATTTTTGCAGGTTCCTGCCAAAAACCGAAAGTCTGGCAGACATTGTGAATAAGAAGCCCTGCCGCCCAAGCAGTCGCAATGCGCAAAACAACCTGAAAAGTCATGGAAAGTCCGCACTGCCCTGCAATCTTGGTTTCCAAAATAAGGCTGTGGGCAATAAGAATAATAATGCCCATAATGGTCATCTGCTCCACTGTCAGGCCGGGAACCATAAACACAATGCTTGGAATCAGGGCAAGAGAAGAATAAATATTGACAAGCATGGCCGCAGCCCACACTATGCCGAATTCCACGGGAAGCCCCATGGTTTCCATAAGGGGGCCCAAAGGCATTGCCACATATTTTATCAGGTTGAGTTCAGAAAGAATATTTACAAAAACAACCACAGAAATAATCATGGGAAAAAGCCGTCTGGACACCAAGCATCCTTCTTTAATGCTGGTCACAATTCCCTTTCCGAGCGCATTCAAACTAAACATGCTGTTCACCGTTCTGCTTTAATTCATTCATGTTTTCAAAAATATATTCCTGCAAAGCCTGCACCCACGGACGCGGCGAATAACCGTACATCTGCGTCAGTTTTTGCGTAGAAAGAACGGAATAAGCCGGACGCACAGCTTTCTGCGGCCAATCCTTGGTTTCAATGGGTTCCACAAAAACATGAAGATTCAGAATTTTAACCGCCTCGCTGGCCAATTCGCACCAGCTTGCCTGACCGCTGTTGACGGCATGAAAAATCCCCGTACCGTGATTTTTCAGAACAAGAAACGTCATTTCCGCCAAATCCTTGGTATAGGTAGGCGAACCGAACTGATCAGCCACCACGCGCAGGGAATTTTTTTCTTGAGCATATTTCAAAATTGTGCTGACAAAATTTTTGCGGCCTTCTCCAAAAAGCCAAGCCGTACGCAAAATGGCGCAATTTTCCAGTTTTGCCAAAGCCTGCTCGCCTGCAAGCTTGGTGGCACCGTATACGGAAAGCGGACAGGGCTCATCTTTTTCCGTATAAGGAGTATACTGCTTTCCGCCAAACACAAAATCCGTGCTGTAATGCACCAAAAATACTGACGTTCCTTTTAAAATGCACGCCAGCATTTCAGGCAGACGCTTATTGACGGCAGAAGCATTCTGCTCATCTTCTTCCGCCTTGTCCACGGCAGTATAGGCAATGGCATTAAACACAATCTGCGGATTGATTTGCTGAATTTTTTCCTTCAGAAATTCATAATCCAAAATATCGCCGTCTTCACGGCCCAGTGTTTCCACTTCATATCCGCGGGCTATTGCGCCTTTCACCAAAGCCTGCCCAAGCATTCCCGTTTTGCCGCCCAAAACGAGAATTTTTTCTTTTAACATACTCATATAAGGCTCATTTTGCAGAAACTGCCGAACACATATTCTGCAAGTTTTTATAACTCAATCTTATTTTTTTTCAGGGAAAAGATACGCATACTTCATGGCAATGGTATCGGTTTTTTCCACAAGCTTTGCCGCCAAATCATTGACATCATCGCCGGAAACAACCCCCACGTGTACGGAAAGATAATGACGGAGCGTGGCATCGCTCAAAGAAAACAGCCACACTACGGAATAGGCACTGCCGATATTGGGACGGGATTCAAACTCCGGCACGGAAGAAATCACAATGCGGAATTTCGGCACATCGCTTCCTTCAAGCTGAAACAAATTGCTGGCATTAAAAAGCTCTTTCAGGCGGGTGGCCAAGCGGGAACCTAAGCTGTCAGCACCTTCAAATTCAACCATAACAGGGCTTAACCGCTGACTGATCTTCTGCGGGGTATTGGGAATGGATTCTGCGGCGCAGGCAGTGTGCTGCACTGCAAGCAAAGAAAATCCCATGCACAGACTTGCCACAATCTTACCGAATTTCATAAACATACCTCGTTAAAACGTTAAGCGCAACTATACTCCCGCTCGGTAAATTTGGCAAGCTGTCTTTTCCGCGCAAAAACGGCACTGCAGTACGGAAAACCTTTCCCCTAGCGTCTATTTTCAATTTGTTTTTCAATAAAATCAGCAAATTGAATATAGTATAACCGAACGGCAAACAAAATCGGCATATCATGGTCTTTTGCCTTTCAGGGACGAAAACAGCCGTTTCCTGCCGCAGCGCATTCGGCAGGCGGCATGCCCCGATTCAGGAGTAAAACGCATAATTAAGATTTTTGATACGATTCTGATACAAAATATACTTTAATTTCAGACACAAAAAATCTGAATTTTAATTCAGGAGCACAGCAGAGCATTATTCCTGCAGCACCAGTCCTTCAAAAACAGAAAACTTTGCTTCCCTGTCCTGCCATGCACGGGCTGAAAGCCCCGCTTTCATTGCCAAAAACTCCAGCGTCTGCTCTTTGTTCCAGCCCTGTTCCAGCGGTACCTGAGGAAGAAAAACAGCCCTGTGCCCCCTGCATTCAAACATAATCCCGTGTCTGCCAAACTCAATTTCCGAAATGTCAGCACAGGGCCTGAAAGGTGTCAGCACGGTAATTTCACATTCAATAAAAGGCAGTTCCTCTTTGCTTACGGGCATAAAGCGGGTATCGTGAAAGGCCGCGGAATACGCCATGCGCGCCACGGTTTCCCACAAGGGATACAGGCCTTCCATAAGCCCTATGCAGCCCCGCAGTTCTTTCTTTCCGTTTCTGCACAGATGATAGGTGACAAACGCACCGCACGGCTCGGCCATTTTGCTGTCGGGAGGATTGGGAAACGTTACTTCCGACAAACTTTTCCCTTCTCCGACACAAAAAGCCAAAACCCGTTTTGCAACAGTTAAAAGATATGTTTTTTCTTCTGCCGAAATTTCCATGCCCACCCCGCAAAAAAAGGCGAATAACTCGCCTTTTTCATAATAAATTTTATTCCGTTTCCAGAGGAGGATAAATGAGCGCATTCATTTTCACGCCGTCACTTTCCACTTCCGTCAGTTTTGCCTGCTCATGGCCAAGCCCCTTTACATGCACCGTATGGCCGACAATTTCCAGACGGCCTTCGGCAAGCCACTGCAGAGCCTGCACATAAATTTTATGCTCAAGACAATGGATTCTGTTTTGCAGGGTCTGTTCTTCATCGGTCTGCAGGCAGGGCGTCACAGCCTGAA
>CALUWZ010000166.1 GCA_944324625.1 uncultured Mailhella sp.
AAGTCCGTGCTCTACTTTCAGCATTTCTTCACGGTAGGAGTCCGGCTGGAATGCAGATTCTTTCTTTTTTTTCATAGATTACCCTTTAAATAAAAAAAGTGCAAAGCTGACTTTGCCATAAAAAAGGGGGGAATGTTCCCCCCTGCAAGGAAGAATTTATTTAATCAAACCTGCTTCTTTGTAGTAGCGTTCGGCACCCGGGTGAAGAGGAGCGGAGAGACCTTCGAGCATGCCTTCCTTGGTGAGGTTGGCAAGAGCAGGATGGAGGGTGCGCAGTTCGTCAAGGTTTTCAAACACTGCTTTGGTGAGGTTGTAAACAGTTTCTTCATCCACATTGGCGGAAGTGACAAGGGTAGCCTTCATGCCGACCGTGCTGATTTTTCCTTCGGAAGCATTGGTTGCTTCGGGATATTGGGTCATGTCGATAATATCCATGGAATAGTAAGGCGCAATTTCAAACAGGGCTTTGATTTCGGGAATGGCAACAATGCGTGCCTTTCTCATGCCTGCGGTGGCTTCTTTGATGTTTCCGTTGGGATGGCCTACGGTATAGAAGAATCCGTCAATGCGTCCGTCTTGGAGCATGCGGGGTGCGTCGGCAGCTTTGAGGCTTTCTGCTTTAAAATCTTTTTCGTAGTTGATGCCGAGGGCATTGAAAATGTCAATGGCGTTCTGGCGGTTGCCGGAACCGGGGTTGCCGATGTTGATGACTTTTCCCTTTACGTCGTTGATGGTTTTGATGCCTGAATCTTCAGCGCAGACAAAGGTAATCATTTCAGGGGCAAGGGAAAATACGGAACGGAGTTCCTTAATCGGTTTTCCTTCCCATTCGCCTTTGCCGTTGTATGCAAGATATTGGCTGTCGGCTTGGGCAATGCCGAAATCAAGGTTGCCGCCTTTTACGGCATTGATATTGAAAATAGACGCACCGGTAGCTTCGGCAGTGGCTTTGATGCCGAATTCGTCAAATCTGTCGTTGACGATTTTTGCAATGGCGCCGCCGGTAGGATAATAAACGCCCGTAATGCCGCCCGTACCGATGGTGATAAAGGTTGTTTTGGCTTCTGCAAGGTGAGCAGGAGCAAAACACATGCCAAGTCCCAGTAATGCCAATGCAAAGCGATTCAATAATTTATGCATTTGCTGCCTCCGTAAAATAAAGTGCCGTAAAAGTATTAACAGTATTGTTATTTATTTTTACAAAATTGTTTTAGCAAAAAAAAAGTGAGTAGGCAAGAAAATTGGCGATTTTTATTGTTCAAACAGTAACGGCTTGATTTAATATGGTTATTAATAAATAACCGCCTGCATTTATACGTTTTTGCAAAGAGTTTTGTTTAAAAATGAATGCATTGCCGATATTGTTTTCCGTTTAATTCGGAAAAATAAAAATTACAAAAATGTAAAACTGTGCGTTTTTTTCTGAAAATTCGCTTTCTGTTTTATTGTCCGCTGACGGCAAGCTTAATACGGCAGACACCGCAGATATCGCCTGAAGAGGTGGGATAGCCGCAATTGGGGCAGGGACGGAGTTCTTTGCCTTTTTTTTCTTCTTCAACCGTAAAGGCGGGTTTGCCCCGTTCCAAAAAGCCTTGGTAAAAATCTATTTTTCTTCCCGGCATGGCCAGCTCAAGATCCGTCCAAACGCTTTTTAAAACGGAAAAGGTTGCGCCCGTGCTGTACGGGCAGGGAGCGTAATGGTTTTCGATGTCCATTAAAAAAGCATAGTGGGCTGTTTCGTATTCGGTAACGCGCCAAAGGGGTTTGATTTTTTTGCGGAATCCTTCGTCATCGGGCAGAATGGGGCCTTGGTCGCTTAAATATGCCCTGTCCCAGCGCAGGGTATTGCTGGTCAGACGGGCAATTTCATCGTCAAGGTTATGGCCCGTGGCAAGGGCGTCAAAACCGAGCTCCCGCGCGGTTTGGTTGAAATAGTAGCGTTTGATTTTGCCGCAGGCGGAACAGATGGGGCGGTTAAGCCTTTCTTTTACTTTGGGAATGGCAAGGCCTTCTTTTTCCATTTCTTTTACTATTAATGGCACGCCGTGTTTTTTGCAGAAGCGTTCGCAAACGGCACGGGCTTTTTCGGAGGAAGTGCCTATGCCGAGGTCGATATGCAGACCGGTGACGTCATAGCCGAGCCGTGAAAGCACCAGCAAAAGCGCAAGGGAATCTTTGCCGCCTGAAAGGGCAGCAAGAACTTTTTCCCCTTTTTCGATGAGTTTATGCTGGTCAATGCCTTTCTGCACTTGTTTTTCAAAAAATTTTATGAAGCATTCAGGGCAGAATGCGGAATTGTGGGAAGGCAAATCAATTATGGCGGTTGCTTTGCAGCGTGTGCATTTCATGTCTTTCTCCAAAAAAAGAATGATTTTTTTTGCCACAGCTCATTTTTTTGGTCAATGATTTTAATGCATGCCGGGCATAATCGGTTTTGAAATATAAAAAGTCCCCTTTGCCGCGGGAACACGGCCAAGGGGACAAAGCAAGGAAACAAAATGAGGTTTAACTTGGTAAATTAGAAGTTATAAACAAAGGTCAGGCCTGAGCGGAAAATGTCGTCCTGCTCGGGGGTATCGGCCAGACTGTTTTGATTTACAAATACATAACCCAGTTCAAGGGTTGCGGAAAGGTTTTTGTAAATCTGATATGTGCTGTTGAAGTCAACTTCCACAAGGTGGTCTTTGGAAGTGAAAAAGCCGCTTTCAAAGGCATTGATGCCCATGGAAGTTTTTTGGCCGTCCTGTTTAATGTCGTTGGTTCCCTGAACATAAACAACACGGGCAGTATGGGTAAGGTTTTCCATGAAGGAGAATCCTGCGTATTCAGCCAAAAGTCCCCATGTGCCGAAGGGGCTGTCACCCGTGAGAGTGTTGTAGCTGTCGGCACCGACGATATTGTCGCCGAAAAGAATGGTGGAAGCGCCGAATCCGCCTTCAAGCAGTACAAAGGGTCTGGCGTGGATTTTTTGTAAATTTCCGATGTTGTTAATGGTTAGGTCGGAACCGCTTGCGTACCAGCCGCCGAGAGAGGCTGTGCCGTTGTCAAGTTTGTAGGAAGCTCTGGCGCCGACATAGAACGCATCAAAATTATGGTCAGAAACTGCTTTTTTTGCCTGATCATCCAATTTTGAGCGGGTGTACAAGGCGTCAACGGCAAAAATGAAGGGATCAAACATGCTGAGTTCTGCTGAGGCTCCGAGAATATATGCATCCAATGCATATATGTTGTTGCTGCTGAAGAAAGCAGGATAAGCGGGAAGTGCGGCTTTTGCCTGTTTGTGGGCATACATGGCCCACGGAGCGATTTTTACGCCGTCAAAGGCAAATTCACTGCTGAGCAGAAGGGCGTCGGTATCGTCTTTTGCTTTAAATCCGCCGTCTTTGCTGTCAATGCGAAGCCATGAAAGACCGAGAGCCACATTGTCGTTCAGTGCGCCTGTTAAGCTGACGGCATCGGCGCGGCTGTCAAGCAGGGCGGACCCGAAAGCATAGGAAGGGGCAACAATGGGCTGGCGTCCCATGCGGACATTGATGTCGGTTGCGGGAATCATCCAGTCGATGTAGGCAAGGCGCATGCGGAAATGGTCGGAACCGCCCGTTACTTCAGGGTCGGACGTGAAATCATTGTTGTTGTTTGCGCCCCAGTTTGTGTGTCCGTATTGGAAGAGCATGGTGGCTGAAAGGTCTTCGCTTGCGATGTAGTCAAAACCAAAACGGATACGGGTTGCGGCATTGAAGTTTTCCTGACCGCCGAGGCTGTAGGAAGGATCGCCGGCACTGCCGGTATAATGGCTTTTTCCGGCGTTTCCGTAGATGAATTCTTCTGCAAACTGTGCAAAAGGTTTGAATTCTGCGGCACCTGCGTGTCCTGCAAAGGAGGAGACTGCAAGTCCTGCGGTGAGAATAAGAGTTGTTAATTTTTTCATAATTACCTCCGAGGGGATGATTAATACCTAGTGGAGGAATTTTTTTCTGTCAAGAAAATTTTACTGAAAATTAATTATTTTTGAAAATAAAATTCATTTGT
>CALUWZ010000167.1 GCA_944324625.1 uncultured Mailhella sp.
TATCATTTCATCAGCAAAGAAGATTTTGAGGAAAAAGTGCGTCAAAATGAATTTGCGGAATGGGCGCAGGTTCACGGCAATTATTACGGCACGCCTTTAAAGCCCGTGCTTGAAGAGCTTGCCCGTGGAAAAGACATGCTTTTTGATATTGATATTCAGGGTGCGGCTCAGCTTGCGCTGACTCTTCCCCGTGCGCGTTTTGTTTTTGTTTTTCCCCCTTCCATGGAGATTTTGCGCTCCCGTTTGGAAAACCGCGGTACGGACAGCATGGAAGTTGTTGAAAAACGAATGAAAAATGCAGTGGGCGAAATGGAACGGTCCCATTGGTTTGAGGCGTGGATTGTCAACGACGATTTGGAAAAAGCCTATGATGAACTGCGTGCGTTTTATGTTTCCTGCACGCTTGATCCCAAACTTCGTCCGCATTTATTGAAAAACGTATTAGGCAGATAGGGGGCAGTATGGCAGAGCTTATAGTTGCGCTTGATTTTGAGAATGCAGAAGAGGCATATAAACTTGCTGAAAAAGTTCGGGGCATTGTGCCTTGGGTCAAAGTCGGACTGGAGCTTTTTGTGGCTGAAGGGCCTTCCATGGTGAAAAAATTTAAAGACATGGGTTTCAGCGTTTTTCTCGATCTCAAACTGTATGACATTCCGAACACTGTAAAGGGCGCAGCGAAATCTGCCCTGCTGTCCGGTGCTGATTTGCTGACCATACATCTGTCAGGCGGAAAACGCATGGCTGAAGCTGCTCTTGAAGTGAGCAGGGCCGCAGGCGAGCGCATGAAAATTTTCGGTGTTTCCGTGCTGACAAGTTTTGATGAAGGTGAAGTTATCGGCTTTGACGGCAAGCTTGCCGAGCTTGTGGAACTTTTGGCAAAAGGTGCCGGTGAATGGGGCATGCACGGCATTGTCTGTTCAGGCCATGAAGTGGAAAAAATAAAGTCCTTTGCTCCGCAGCTGAAATGTCTTACTCCCGGCATACGTCTTGACGGGAATAACACAAGTGATGACCAGCGCCGTGTCATGACGCCTTACCGTGCGGTTATGCTCGGTTCCGATTATCTTGTGGTGGGCAGACCTATTACAAGAGCGGAAGATCCGAGAGCTGCGGCGCTGTCGATCAATGCTCAGATTGAAAAAGCCATGGCTGAGCTGAAGGCATAGGACAGTATATATGTCAGCTACGTTTAAACAAGATAAAATTTACGGGGTTTTTTCTTCCCAAGAAATTAAAAAAGTGGGAACAGGCACAACCACAAGGAAAACTGTTTCCAAAATCTTTTGGTTTGTGGAAGAGGCTGAAGACGGTTCCATTGTGGTGCAGTCCATTAATGCCAATTATGTCCCCACGGGCGTGAAGAAAAAAATCACCAAAGAAGTTTTGCTGGAAAAATATTCCCCGGAACCCGAGTTTTATGCTTCCGCGGTTTACCCTAAAATGAAGGAGCTTGACGAAACCCTTGACAGGGCGGACGAGTCCAGAAAAAAAGGGGAAACCTTTACGGCAGAATTTGAATATAATCATGTTCTGAATATCGATATCGGCAACGTGCGGGCAAATTTCGGCATCGGCCTTACATATTTGGAACGGGGCGATTCCGAAAAAGCCAAAAATATTTTTGAGCGTCTTGTCAATCTGGAAGGAGCATACGCAGAAGAGCATAAGCATTTGTTCAATGAATTCGGGATAAATCTGCGCAAATCCAAAATGTATACCCAAGCCGTTGAATATTATCAAAGGGCTTTGCAGCTCAATAAGACCGATGAAAATATTTTCATCAATTTGGCGCGTGTATATTTGGAACTCAAGCAGTATGAAGACTGTTTCAAGGCTTTGGAACTTGCCCTTCATCTTTCGCCGAAACACGAAATGGCCACCAAGTTTATTTTTTGGCTTAAAGATAAAAATTTAATTACCCCCAAACAGTTCTCTCAGATTCAGAATTATATTTAATATGCGTCAGGTAATTTGGAAAGAGCAGTCGGCTGTGAGCCAGCAGGAAATACCCAAGTCTATTATTGAGGCTTTGGGCATTTCATCCCGTCTTGCGTCCATTTTACAGGAACGAAATATCAAACACGATGAATTGGCGTCTTTTTTAAGTCCGCATCTGCGCTATCTGGCCATGCCCGAAAAATGGCCGGGCATAGCCGAAGGGGCCAAATGTCTTGCTGAAGCCCTGCTTGCGGGAAAAAAAATTGCCGTTTGGGGTGATTATGATGTGGACGGCATTACAGGCGTCTGCGTGGTGCTTGAAGTTTTGCGTTATTATGGGTTTGACCCTTTGTGGCATTTGCCTGAGCGTATTTCCGAAGGCTACGGCTTAAACGAAGCATATTTGGAAACCCTTGCCGCAAAGGGAGCCGATGTGCTTTTGACCGTTGACTGCGGCATTACGGATTTCAAAGCTATTGAACGGGCAAAGGAACTTGGTTTTACGGTCATTATTTCTGACCACCATTTGCCGCAGGACATGCTGCCTGATGCCCATGTGCTGTGCAATCCCAAGCTCGGCGACTGTCCCTGTTCCGAACTTGCAGGGGTCGGTGTGGCGTTTTTTCTTATGGCTGAAGTCAATAAACTTTTGTCGCAGGCGCTCGGCAGGCCGAAAATGGATATGCGCGAAGTTCTTGATTTGGTTGCTTTCGGCACGCTTTCGGATATGGTGCCGCTTATTGAGCAGAACAGAATTTTAGTAAAAAACGGCATGCTTTTGCTGAATGAAGCAAGGCGTCTCGGCTTTGCGGCGCTCAAGCATGTGGCCCGCATGAACAGCAAGGACCCTTTGACCACAAGGCAGATTGTTTTTGCTTTGGCTCCGAGAATAAATGCCGCGGGCAGAATGGCTGAAGCTTCCGTGGCAGTTGACCTGCTGATGTCTAAAGATATTCGGAAAGTGCAGGAAATTGCGGCACGGCTTGACCGCTATAATGAAGAGCGCAAGCAGGAAGAAAAGGAAATGACAAGGGAAGCCATGGAACAGGCGAAGTCCCAAGAGCACCTGCCTGCGATTTTTGTGGCAAAAGAAGAATGGAATCAAGGTATTGTGGGAATAATTGCTTCCCGTCTGGTGGAAAAATACTATAAGCCGGCCTTTGTTTTCTGCAAGGACGGAGACATGTGGAAGGCCTCTGCCAGAAGCATTGAGGCGATTAATCTGCATGAAGCCCTTGTGCACTGCGCTCACTGTCTTGAAAGTTTCGGCGGCCACCAAATGGCAGCGGGCATTCGCGTGTACGATGAAAACTATCAGGCTTTTCAGGATTGTTTTTGTGCGTATCTGACAGAAAAATACGGCAGAAAGCAGTTTGATGAAGTGGTTTACTATGACGGAGAACTGTCTTTCCTTGAGGCTGTCGATCCCCGTTTCAAAAAGGAAATTGCGTCATTGCAGCCTTTTGGCATTTCCAATAAAGAGCCTGTGTTTTTGTCTCCCGAACTTACGGTAAAGCAGGCAGTTTTATACGGATATTTGAAGAATCATATACGTCTTACCCTGCTTGATGAAAGCACGAAAACCACTGTGCAGGTAAAAATGTGGGGACAGGCGCATAATTTTCCCGAAAATATCGCAGGCAGACGCATGAGGGTTTTGTATGTGCTTAACCTTGATGTTCATTCCAATTTGGAAGAACCTATTAAAATAAAGCACTGGAAATTTATTGACTGATTTTATTGCCTGTTCGGAATGTGTTCTTTTATGCCTTTTAAAATGCAGGCAGGTACGCGCAGACTTCCTTTGCCTGTGCCGATATTGATGTCGGGTTTGCTTTTTCCGTGAAAATCGGAGCCGCCGCTGACGCAAAGTCCGTATTTTTCGGCAAGTTTCAGGTAATAATGTTCGTCTTCAAAGCTGTGGGCCGTATAATAGGCTTCAATGCCTTTAAGGCCAAGCGGAATTAATTCTTCAATAAGTCCGATAAGTTCCTGTTCCGAACATTTGATAAGCCTCGGGTGGGCCAGAACGGGAACACAGCCTGCTTTGGTCAGGATTTCCACGGCATGGTGCGGGGTTA
>CALUWZ010000168.1 GCA_944324625.1 uncultured Mailhella sp.
GCATGTTCTGCGTGATCCCACAAGGGGCGGTGTTGCCACAACGCTGAATGAAATTGCCGAGCAGTCCAAGGTTCGCTGTGTGCTTTTTGAGGAGAAGCTGCCTATTCATGAAAACGTGCGTTCAGGCGCATCCATTTTGGGAATTGATCCTTTGTACCTTGCCAATGAAGGCAAGCTTTTGTGCATTGTTCCCAAGGATAAGGCAGAGCAGGCTCTTGCCGTGATGAAGGAAGACAAAAACGGCAAAGAAGCCGCCGTTATCGGTGAAATTGCCGAACTTCCCGAAGGCAAAAGCGGACAGGTTGTTTTACAGACAAAAATGGGCGGCATGCGCCTTTTAAACATGCTTGAGGGTGCTCCTCTTCCGAGAATTTGTTAAATTTTGGATGCAATTCGCTTTTTGCTTGTGTTTTTCAAGGCTTTGTGTCAATACAGACCCATGAAGTTACTTTTTTGTTCCCTTTTTTTATTGCTTTTGCCATTTTCTGCGGCTGCGCAGGATTATGACAGTTTTGTTTTAAATTATCAGAGCGTGCAGGCAAAAGAAGATAAGCTTTGTCTTGAATTTGTTCTGGAACAGCCCAAAGAACATAAAATTGATGCTGCTCTCAAAGACGGAGCTATTTTAAAGCTTGTCTTTGATATTGAAATTACCGAGAAAAAGTTTCTTCGCAACAAAATGCTTACCAATGCGTCTTTAGCATATTATTTGCGGTATGACCCGTTGACAAGGCAGTATACGGCCATGCAGGAGTCCAAAACAATAGCCAGAAATGCCGACGCAAGTTTTTTGCTGAATGTGCTTATTCAGCATGTTACAGTGGAAATTCCCTGCAAATTGGAAAAAAATATAAAATATGCAGTTCATACCAAGGTTGACCTGTCGCAGTCCAATGCCCGTACATGGCTTGGAACAAACATGTTTGTAGGTCCCGATAAAATTATTCAGCCTGTTGAATTTGATTACGAATTTACTTTGTAAGCTTGAGATATGCAGGAATCGCCATGGCAGAAAATTTTTCCGCAGAACAAGAACACGATAAGAAAAAGGATTCCGAAGAGTTTGTGGAAAAGGTTTCCCTGTCGGAAGAATTTAATTCCAGAATTTCCAAAATAAAAAACAAATCTCTTTTGGAATTGTTTTTTATTGTTGCCATTTCCCTTTTTGTTATTTTGGTTACGTGGGGGCAATTGAATACTTTTGGTGCCGATTCTTGGGTATTTTTTGCTCTTGTCAATATTAATGCTATCTTGATGCTCATCGTGCTTTTTTTGGTGGCACGCAATGTGATAAAACTTATTTTTGAACGCAAAAGAAAAGTTTTTGGCGCAAGACTTCGCACAAGACTGGTACTTTCTTTTATTTCCGTTACGTTTCTGCCGATTTTGCTCATGTTTTTGGCAACCAATAAAATTTTGACCACAAGCGTCAATTATTGGTTTACGTCGCAGGTGGAAAATTCCATGCAGGCGGCACTGGGAGTCGGGCAGAATTTTTATAATACGGCGGTGCTGCGTTTAAAAGCCAATGCCGACTCTTTGGCAGAAAAACTTCAGGCTCAGCCTGAAGAAACATGGCAGGAGCATATTAAAAAAAAAAAAAAAGAAAATAATCTGCTTTTGCTTGGAATTGTCAAATTTAATGACAGGAATGGCGTAAATTTTATCCGTGATGAAAAATTATGGAATATTAATGAAGAGTTCAAAGACGTATGGAAAACGGCATTGCCTTCGGTGAACTTTGCCAACGCGCAGGAAAAAGGTCTTGAATCGCTTCTTTGGGGTGATGATAAGGGTGATTATGTTATTGTAACTGTTCCGCTCAGAGAATACGGAGGGTATTTTATTGTCAGTGCCGAGGCTATCGGTCAGGGGCTTATACGCCAGCTTAATAAAATTTCCGAAGGTTTTGAAGAATACGAAGCCCTTAAAAATTTAAAACAGCCTTTGAAATTTTCTTTTTCGCTGATTTTGGGACTGCTCAGCCTTATTGTGCTGTTTGCGTCCGTATGGCTTGGTTTCAGGCTTTCACGGGAAATTGTTCAGCCTATTTTGGCACTTTCCAAGGGAACAAAGCAGATTGCCGAAGGGGACTGGACAATACAGGTGGAAGACAGCGGCAAGGATGAACTCGGCAAATTGGTGGATTCTTTTAATGCCATGGCCAAGGAAGTGTACACCAATCAGGAAAAATTAAAAATGCTCAACAGCCTGATTGAAAAGAAAAATCAGAGTTTAATCGAAAGAAACCAATATATTGAAGCTATTTTGGAACACGTTGCAACAGGTGTTATAACGCTTAATGAGCATGGAACGCTGATAACAATCAATAAAGCTGCCTGTGATATTTTTCAGATTCGGCCCGAAAGTTATCTGGGGCTTTCCGTGCGTGCCGTACTCGGCGGGAATTATACGCATCTGATTGATGAAATGTATGCCAGCATACAGAAAAACCCCAAAAAAACATGGGGCAAAGAAGTGGAAATTATCCGTAAAAGCCGCTATATGAAAATTTTGGTGCAGGCTGTGCCTTTGCTTTCTTTTATGAAAGAAGCGGGGGGCAGTTTTGAAAACAGCGGATATGTAATTTATGATGATACAACTGCCCTGCACGGAAGCCTTGTGGTTGTGCTGGAAGATATTACGGAACTTTCGCAGGAGCAGCGGCTTGCGGCATGGAAAGAGGTGGCAAAGCGCATTGCCCATGAGATCAAAAATCCTCTGACGCCCATAAAGCTTTCCGTGGAGCGCATGGAGAGGAAATTCGGCCCTCAGATTGAAGACCCCGTATTTCGCCAGTGCACGTCGCTTATTATAAAGGAAGTCGCCAGAATACAGAATATGGTATCGGATTTTTCCGGTTTTGCTGTCATGCCGAGCATTGATTTGAAAAAAGATTCTCTGCTGCCTTTGCTCAGTGAACTTTTGGAAGTATTTAAAGTCAGCCATTCAAAAATCCGCTGGGAGCTTGAGGTTCAGGGAGAAATTCCTGAAATTATGCTGGATAAAAAATCCATGCACAGGGCGATTTACAATATTTTGTCCAATGCGGCTGAAGCCATTCAGGCAAAAAGCGGAACGGATCAGGAAGGGTTGGTGCAGGTCAGAGTATATTGTACCAAGTCCATGACAGAAAATTTTGTTGCCGTGGATATCGCGGACAACGGAAAAGGGCTTGACGAAGAGGAAGTGGCAAGGCTTTTTGAACCGTATTTTTCCAAAAAGCCGACGGGAACGGGACTTGGGCTTGCCATTGTTCATTCTGTCATTACAGACCATCACGGAACCATAAGCGCAAGCCAAAATCACGGCAAAACCGTAATTGAAATACGTTTGCCGGCGGCATGATTTCGGCAGACCGACACGGAACAGGCGCGGAGCAGCAAACGCAAAAAATCAGAAGGGCAGACGGAAAGATAATGAACAGCCTTTATTCGGTAAAAAATTTATCCATTCATTTTGCTGGGAATTATGTTGTGCAGGATGTGAGTTTTGCTCTGGAAAAAGGCAAAATCTTTTGTTTGGTGGGGGAATCGGGCAGCGGAAAAAGCCTTACGGCCCTTTCTCTGTTGAAACTTTTGCCTGAACAGGCACAGTGTACGGCCGAAGAATTTTCTTTTTGCGGAAAAGATATGCTCCATGCTTCCGAAAAAGAATTGTATGCTCTGCGCGGAAAAGAAATTTCCATGATTTTTCAGGAGCCCATGACAAGCTTAAATCCTGTTTTCAGGGCAAGTTCGCAGATTATGGAAGTTTTGCGGTATCATTTGAAATGTTCCAAGCATGAAGCAAGGGAAAAATGTTTGGAATTATGCAAAAAAGTGGGCATACCTTTGGAAAAGGCCGATGAATTTCCCCATAAGCTTTCGGGAGGCATGCGTCAGCGCATTATGATAGCCATGGCGCTTGCTTGTTCGCCGAAACTGCTTATTGCCGATGAACCAACTACGGCTTTGGATGTGACCATTCAGGGCCAGATTTTGAATCTTCTTAAACAATTGGTG
>CALUWZ010000169.1 GCA_944324625.1 uncultured Mailhella sp.
AAGCAGGCCCGCATCCGAAAACTGTTCCGCAAATGCCTTTGCCAAGGGATGGGCGGACTGCCGTTCCATGGCAAGGGCTATGGGCAGGCTTTGGGCTTCCTTTGCATACTCCGTGCGCACCGCGGGCCTGCCCTCGGTCAGCGTGCCTGTTTTGTCAAAAACAACGGTGTCAGTCTTTCCCGCAAGTTCCAAAGCCGTGCCGTTTTTTATGAGCAGGCCGAGCTTTGCTGCCCGTCCCGTTGCCACCATAATGGACATGGGCGTTGCAAGACCCAAGGCACACGGGCACGCCACAACCAGCACGGAAACAGTAAACAGCACCGCATGGGAAAAATCACCGGCAAAAAACAGCCAATATCCAAAGGTCAGCAGGGCAATAAACAAAATGGCAGGCACAAAATACAGGCTTACCGTATCGGCATAACGGGCAATGGGCGCTTTTGAGCTTTGCGCTTCCTGCACCAAGCGGATGATTTTGGCAAGCACGCTGTCTTCCCCCGTTTTTTCGGCTTTCATGGTCAGGCCGCCGCCAATGTTCACTGATCCCGAAATCAGACTGCCGCCGCTTTTCACCGTATAGGGCATATATTCGCCCGTTACGGCAGACGTGTCCAAGACAGCTTCAAAAAAGCCGTCAGCCCCCTGCCCTGCATTTTCGCCGCCCAAAAGAATGCCGTCAGCCGGAATTTGCTCACCCTTGGGCACAAAAAGCACGTCATCTGGAAAAACATGTTCCGCGCCTATGCGCTCCCGTCCGCCGTCCTCCCTGACGCGCAGCACTGTTTTCGGAGATAAGTCCATAAGGGATTTTATGGCAAGGCTTGTTCTGCTTTTTGCCTTGAGTTCCAAATATTTTCCGAAAGAAACCAAAGCAATGACCATGGCGGAAGACTCAAAATAAATATAATGCAGTCCTTCCAAAAGGCTGCTGCCGTAGTAAAGCCACAGTGCCTTGTCACTGTCAAAGGCATTGGTATACAGCCCCATGTCCGCATAGGTTTCAAAACCGAGCATATACTCGCAGTAAAAAATGCGTATGCCGTAATACACGCTTACCAAAAACGCCACGCCCGTGCCGAGTGCCACCAGCGTATCCATATTGGGATTTCTGCGCCACAGGGCAGGCAGGCCGTTCAGATAAAAATCCCGCCCCGACCACAGCACCGCACACGTGCAGACAAACTGCAGGGCAATAAAAACAGTAACGGGCAAAACCAAGAGCGCATGCGGTTTTAAATTGGCATAAACCAAATCTTTCCATTCATGGGAATAAATGTCCACAAAGCCCCAGTGCCAGCCCATGGCAAGCAGAAATACGGGCACGGTAAACAAAAGTTCGGCAATAACCCGTTTTTTCTTCAGGGAAAGTTCCGCCTGCATGCTTTTCTGCTGTTCCTGCCACAGACTCACGGCACTTGCGGAATTGTCCACATAAAACGCTTTAAAACCGAGATTTTCGGTTTTGGTGCGCATAATTTCAAACAGGGCCTTTTTTTCTTCTTCGGTTTTTGTTTCCCGAAGACGCACCACGGCCATATTGGACGCAAGGCTCACGCTTATTTTTTCCACTTCCGCCATTTTGGAAATAACTTTTTCGATACGGGCGGAACAGGCGGAGCAATGCATGCCTTCAATCCTGAATTTTATTATTAAATCAAGCATATAAATTCCATTGCATTATTTTTTCGGTCAGTATATACTAATTGAAAATAAAATTCAATAAAGGAGAAGCACATGTTAACGATTACCGTACAGGGCATGCACTGCCAAAACTGCAGCCGTTCCGTAAAAGAAGCTTTGGAAAAAGCGGGCGCCCGCAATGTTTCCGTGGATTTGGATAAAAAATGCGCCTCATGGGAAGGCGAAGTCAGCAGGGAACAGGCAAAGGAAATTATCGAAAACCAAGGCTTTGACGCCGTATTGTAATTTCCGTCTGCTGCTTTTTGAGGCATGCAGAACCAATCCTTCCGCACAGATTTTTAGGCGCATTTCTTTCGGCAAGACCGCAACAATGGGGGAACTTTCCCCCTTTTTCCTGTTTTCGTATGCTGCTGTATTTTTTTCTCCTTGATCTGCATATCATTCTGGTTTTCTGCTTTTTTTATCATATTTTGGGCATGACGCACAGAACAAGAAATCCTTTGCCCCCGCACTGGGCAAAACCCCTGCATACGCCGGAACTGCCCAATCTCCGGCAGGCTGCGCCGCATATTTTCCGTTCTGCCTGCCCAACGGAACAAAGCGAAGAAATCCTCCGCAGACTCGGCATAAAAAAAATCCTCTGCCTGTGCGGCAAAGGGGAAAAATTTCCGCTTTTTCCCGATATCGAAACCGTGCATATTCCCATGCAGGTCAAAAAGCCCGACCCCGAAAGCCTGAAAAAAGCCCTGCGCCTCCTTGAAGAAACAAATGAAAACATTCTGGTGCACTGCACCCACGGCGCCGACAGAACAGGCCTTGTCATTGCCCTGTACCGCATACAAATACAGCACTGGAGCAAAGAAGAAGCCCTTGCCGAAATGCTGGAAGGCGGATACGGCTGTCACATTTTCTGGCCGCAAAGCGCGGAGTACATAAAAAACCTGCCCTGACCCAAAAATGGCCTCCCCTGTTTCTGCTTTACATGCCAAACAGTCTGCAGTATATCCGTTTTGTTTTGATAACCGTTTCAGCTCATTCACAGGAAACTATTATGCTTTTAAACATGCTCAAAGGAAAAATACACCGTGCCTCAGTTGTGCAGGCAGACCTGAATTACGTCGGCAGCATTACCATAGACGAAGAACTTATGGAGCAAGCCCATATTTTGGAATACGAACAGGTGCAGATTGTTGACATAAACAACGGCAGCCGCTTTGAAACATACGCAATAGCAGGGGAAAGGGGCAGCGGCCTTATCTGCCTGAACGGTGCGGCGGCGCGGTGCGTGAGCGTGGGCGACAAAATCATTATCATGGCATACTGCGCGCTGACGCCGGAAGAAGCCGAAAGCCATAAGCCTGCCGTTGTTTTTGTGGACGGCAGCAACAAAATAAACCGTGTCACCAATTATGAAAAGCACGGTCTGCTGAAAGACATGGAATAACTTAAAATTTCCAAAGCCAAGCGGCGTCAGAGCCGCTTTTTTTGTACTCTGCGCTTAATTTTCCGCAGAACGCAGACATCAGGAAAACAGTTTTCTGTTTCTGCGGTAAAATGCCGCAAACATGAGCACGCCAAGAACAAAGCCCAGCCAGTCCGCAAACGGCGTTGCCCACGCAATGCCGTATACGCCGAAAAGCGCATTAAACCCGTACATAAGCGGAATTTCCACAGGGCCTTTGCGCATAACGGTCAAAGCCATGGCCTGCACTTTTTGGCCGGTTGCCTGAAAAATGGTAATAAGCATAAAATTCACCGCCATGGTGGGACAGCACAGGCTGATGACCTTTAAAAAACTTGACCCGTAATGCACCGTGCTTTCGTCATTGATAAACCACAGGGTAATGGTTTCCGCCCCGAAATACAGCACCAAAAGCCCCGCGCAGGCAACGGCAAAACTGTAAGAAAAGGCCGTCCGTATAACGGCATTCATGCGATTGATATTGCCTGCCGCATAATTATATGCCACAAGCGGCAAAATGCCCTGAGCCATGCCCTGACCGATGGCAAAGGCTATCAGATCAATGCGCTTTGCAATGCCCATGCCCGCAATGGCCATATTGGAATAACCGCCCATAAGCGTATACAGAACCACATTGGACAAAAGAGCCATAAACGTCATCAGCGCTCCCGACAGACCGCCGAATACCACATCGGAAAAAATTCCGTTTTTGGCAGAATAATATTTCAGGGGAAAACGGATTACAGTCCGCCGTCTGTTTCTGCGTATAATAATCAAAAAATAGCCTGCAGCCAGACAATTGGAAAGCATGGTGGCCATGCCTGCGCCCTTTATGCCGAGACCGAACCAAAAAATAAACACAGGGTCCAAAAAAATATTTACAA
>CALUWZ010000170.1 GCA_944324625.1 uncultured Mailhella sp.
AGACATTGATATCGTACTGTTTTGCTGCCTGCTCACAGGCACTGTCCGATCTTCCGCAGGAAACCGTTTCAATGCCTCAAACCACGGACACATTTCATCTTTCGTGGGCATTCTGATCCAATCTTTTTGACATTCTGCAGGAGCGTCAAGACATATTCCGTCTTCCACCACAGCATCGGGAAATCCTCCGCTTTTGAAGGAAAGTTCGGCAATGCCGTTCATAACGGCTTCTGCGGCAACCCGTCCCCAGCTTTCATGCCAAAGACAGGAATTAATAAGCACCTTGGCTGCCGCATAAATGGACTTTATGCTGCTCATGTGTTCTGCTCTGTCCACGTTTGAAAACTGTTCCTCAGCACCATGCCGCAATCATAAAAACTGAAAATTGGCTGTGCAATGGAGCAAAATTTTATACGCAAGTTCCTGCTCATAGGCATTTTTGCTTTGTTCGTCTCCGAGCATGGCATATACTGCGCCAATGTTATGCAGATTTGCGGCAATGGGTTCCGCAGCTTTATAAAAAAGCGTATCTATGAACACTTTGGCCAAGTAATGCTTTTCATGGTTGCAATAAAATCTTTTCTATTCCAAAATAAAGGCAAATGCTTTTGCATTTGCCTTTATTTTTATTATATATTTTGTATTGCTGCGTATAGGACAAACTCACCGTAGGGAGCATTTTTACGGCAGAAGAACTTGTATTCCGGCAAAAGATTTTTGAGGAACAAAGGCACTTCCCACATATAATTGAGCTTTGTGCCGATTGTCACGGCAAGCTGCGGCTTGTTCCTGATAAGCGTTTCCTTAGCCCCTGCAATGACAGCCAAAGAATTTGCAGAAGAAACTTTAATAAAATTCGGCTTTATCATGTTTTCTTCGCACCATGCGTCAAGGCTCATGATCTCGACTTCCACAACTTCAGTTTTGGGAGCCTTTTTGGTTTGGCGTTTGGATTCTTTTGCAGCTTGGTATTTGGCGGTGCCTTTTTCAGCGGCAATCATAATTCTTTGGGGATAGATATTTGTTTTTTCGTTTGCTGCCACGTTTTGTTCCAAAATCGCATGCTGAACAGGATTTGGTTCAAAAGCAAAAACTTGGGAGGCTTTTTTGCTTTCTGCCCAAAAGCTTGCATGCCCAAAGCCTGCACCTATATCAAGAACCACATCATTTTCGTTAATCACTATGTTTTTATAAATATATTGCTGCAGAGCAAAATATACGGTATTAAAATAAGCATTTTCCGCACTGTCTGCCGCAAAGCTTGTGGCAAGTTCGGGAATTTCGCCTTTTTCTTTCATTTCACGGGCAAGTTTAACAGCATCGGCCCAAATATGGTCACTGAAATTTGCAGCTATGCCGTGGCTTTTTTCTGCGCCTAAAAGAGGGAAAAGCCCCATATAAATAAGCTCACGCTGATAAGCCTGTCTGCTTTGCATATCAGCCCAAAAACCCAACACGCCTTCAATGATGTCGGTATGCTTTACAAGAGGGGTGACACATTCTGACACCATGCAGTCAGTGGCTTGTTTTATTCTGTCAACAACGTATGTACTCATAAATTTTCCTATTTCTTATCGGGTTTTAAATTAAACTGCAGATGATCGAATTTTGCCATGCGGGAGAAAAAACTTCTGGCTATTTCCAAAATGGCCGGCGCTTTGATATTTTCCGCAGGATACATATCAATAATTTCCTGAATGTTTCTTTTGCCGTCAATTCCCTCTAAAAACGGCACTTCATGCTTCTGCACGTCAATCAGACAATGAGCGCGTTTTATTTGGGCAGGACCGCCGTTTGCCTGCTGCAGCGTTTTCACAACCTGCACGGGCGGACGCAGAGCAGGAATGTATTTCAGCCAAACTTTAGTTTTAAAATTCGGAGTATAAGTTTCAGGTTTTATATCTTTATGGCAAAGCAAAAATCTATGGCAGCCTATGCCTTGGGTATAAAGTTCCATGGCTGCCCATTGTTCTTCTTCGGGTAGGTTTAAAATATAGGAACGCAGAGGATGATTATAGGGAAGAATAAGTTCTGCACTGTAAACGGACTTATCAAGCCAGCCTCTGAAAGAAAGCCCTGCCCGTTCCGCAAACATAAGCACCTCAGGCACAGAATACGCACGGTCGGAACGGTGCAAAAAGGTATCTACAATGCCTGCGTCATAGTGGATATCACCAGCGTTGTCAGCATAATGCCGAGCGCTGTGAGTAGGGCGAAGAGAATTAAGAGTAGCTTTAACAACGGATACTCCTGCTTCATTTTGTTCAAGCTTGGCAAGCCTGAAAAGTTCCTGCATCATATATACGCCTGCGCGCATATATTTGCCGTAGAGCATAATGCTCATAACCCCGTTAGGAGCAAGCATTTCTTTCAGTGCAAGAAGTCCTGCGTCTGGATCGGGAAGGTGGTGCAGTACGCCTGTGGAAACAATGTAATCGAATTTTTTATTAAAACGTTTGGGAGCATCTTCCAAGGTGCAGTTATAAAGTTCAAGATTATCGAGATTGTGTTTTTCTTTAAGATATTTTTGATGCGCAAGGGAATTTTCAGAAATATCAATGCCCGTCACCCTGCAGTCAGAATTTTTAAACGCATAATAGGCTGCCTGATTGGCACCGCAGCCTGCAATAAGAATATCAAGATGTTCCGGTTCAACCGGTGTGGGAAAAATAACACGCCGAAACAGCGCGGGATCAGTCAGATCGTAATAACCTTTTTCGGCAATAACTTTGGCAATATCAGGTTCAGGCAAGGGATATACCCAGTTGGAATACTGACTTCTGACTTTTTTATGTACTTCATTGGTTTCGGCCATATATTCTCCTAAATAAATTCGTTAAAATATCCGTTCGGCGAAACCGAACGGATATAAGCCATTTTTGCATCCTGACGAAGAAATGGCATTTCCGGGCTGCCCCGGTGTGAGGAAATTTGTGCACTGCGGATAAAATTGGAAAACTCCGCAGTGCTGATATGCGGAAAATTGGAAAACCGCACATCATTGTCTGCCGTTTGGAAAATTGCTGAAACCAAACGGTCCTGCACAGAATTGGAAACTGTGCTTCTTATAAATAAGCTACCCGGGCAATTTGCAAACTCCGAATAACTTTTTGGAAAGTACCACTCAGAAAATTGGAAAACTGAATGATACCGGTAAATTTGGGGTACAGACAGAAAAAAAGCAAAACTGCCTGTACCTTACCTGCTTAGAAAACTGGTAAAACTAAGCAGACTGACAGACTTTGCACAGACTCTGCAGCAAACGGCTGCAATCCATTCATCTGTTTCAGCAAGGCGGAAACTTGCCATGGTTACGCATTTACCTGTAAATTCCGCCTGCATTTTTTACCCGGAAAGCCAAATGGAGAGCCTGTATATACAGTGAGAACTCCGGGCAAATAAGAGGTATCTGTGAAAATCACATTTCACTTTTCAAAAACAAGAAGTTTTTGAAAATTTATCATTAAAACAGTCAGTTATTTGTCTGCCGGAAGTTTGGGATTATCCACTTTCTGAGGACGTGCCGGATAGCTGACTGCAGCTTTGTCAAATTCATCGATAATGGTTTGGGTTATATCAAGAGTATCTTTGCTGCGGATAAGGGTAGCCTTATTAAGCACAAGGCCGTAATCTTTGGTTTGTTCCTGAATAACTTCAGAAAGGGTATTGGCAAGAGCCTGATTGATGCCTGCCTGACTTGCCTGCAATTGTTTTTGCAGCTGCTGTGCAGCCTGACCGAGATAATTTTTGGCAGTTTCTTTATTTTTGTAGCCGGCCAGTTTCTTTTGAATAACGGTCAGATTATACTGATAAATTTTTTGAACTTCCAATGCTTCTTTTTGTGCGTTTTTCGCCTGCATGCTTTGGGTCATCACAGCATTCATATCAATTACACCGATTTTGCCTGCATTGCAGCCTGTCAGAAAAAGAGCACAAACCAAGAATAAAGAAGAAAATAAACGCATAAAAAAATAATCCTTTG
>CALUWZ010000171.1 GCA_944324625.1 uncultured Mailhella sp.
GTATGCATGCAGTTGTCCGTTACATGTTTTGCAACACATTACAAACAATTAAAAAGATGTATTGTTTGTGATGTGCTTTCGGATGAGTTTATTGGCGCGCGTTTGGGTTATCATGAAATATTTTGCCAGTTTTCTTGACGTGTTGTTTTGAGCATAGGCTCTTTTGACGAGTTTTTCTTCAAAATCGTTCATGGCTGAATCAAAGGACTGGATTTGGCTTGGCAGTTTGTCGTCAATTTCGTCGACAATATTAAAAAGGGTTTTGGGAAGCATGGACGCGTCGATAATCATGGTGTCGCTGGTGATGACGAGCCGTTCGACAACGTGTTTGAGTTCCCGCACGTTTCCCTGCCATTTGTAATTTTTGAGAATGGAAAGGGCTGTTTCCGAAAAATAGCGCGTTACGTTGTATTTTTTGTTAAATTCAATCAAAAAAAAGTTTATGAGCGGCAAAATATCGTTTTTTCTGCTCCGCAGCGGAGGAATGTATATTTCGACGACATTGAGGCGGTAATAAAGGTCTTCGCGGAAGTTTCCCGTATTCACCAGATTTTTTAAATTTTTGTTGGTTGCGGCGATAATTCGGACATTGACTTTTACGGGAACTGTAGCGCCGAGCGGAAGAAATTCTCCGTTTTGGAGAACATGGAGCAGTTTTGCCTGTGCCGAAAGGGAAAGTTCGGTTATTTCGTCCAAAAATAAAATTCCTTCGTGGGCAATTTCAAAAAGTCCTTTTTTTCCTTGGGTTTTTGCTCCCGTGAAAGCGCCTTTGGCATAGCCGAACAGTTCGGATTCCAAAAGTTCTTGGGGAATGGAGGCACAGTTTATGCTTACAAAGGGTTTGTCTTTTCTGTCACTGATGGAGTGCAGGAATTGGGCGTACATGGTTTTGCCCGTGCCTGATTCACCGAGTAAAATAACGTTGACGTTGACTGTGCTTATTTTCTTGATAAGCTCCATGAGTTCCGTCATGATCTTGCTTTTAAAGACCGGTGTGTTCATTTTTTCGGAATAGAACGTTTCTATCCGCTCTGAGGCGTTGACGATATCTTTTTCTTTGACTTCGTCCCGAACATTCATAACTACATATTTTATTTCATTGTTTTGGTCAAAAATCGGAACTGCGATGGTGAGAAGCTCTTTGCCGGTGTAGACGGTTTGCTTTATGGCATAGGATTTTTTGTTTTTGTAAACCAAGGGCAGAACAGAAGGCTCCCACCATTTGTCTTCAATAAAGTCGAAAAAATTTTTTCCTATCATTTCCTTGGGCGAACAGCAGTAATGTCTTGAGCAGGCTTGGTTTATGTATGCGATATTGTAGTTGCCGTCGTAGATAAGGACTTCGTCGTACATGGCATCGATGATTTTGGCAAATGTCTCGATATCCAAATTAAAGAGCTGAGAATTAAAATCCATTGCTTTTCTCTTATGTGAGTTGTTTTTAGTTCAAGAGGTGAAAATAACTCAAAATGTGAATTGAATATAACTCATTTGTGAATAAATGCAGTAAAAAACGGCTGTTGTCAAGCCCTTTGCTTTGGCATAAGAGTTGCAAATAATAAAAAATATAATTGTAACATATAGAAATAATGAGGGATTTGTATGAAAATTACCAATGTTGAAGCTATTTGCCTCCGTGTTCCTCCGCTTGAAGCAAGCTGCGAATGGGGAGAGGACGCTTTTATCGTTAAAGTTTATACGGATGAAGGAATAGTCGGAATCGGCGAAAGCGATACGTCGCCTCTTGCGGCAAAAGCCATGGTTGAAGCTCCTGAATCAAATCTTTACTGCGGCGGTTTGAAACGTCTGGTCGTAGGTGAAAATCCTCTGGAAATTCAAAAGCTTTGGGATAAAATGTATTGGACTTCCAACTACAACGGCCGCAGAGGACTGGGAATCCATGTCATAAGCGCCATTGATATTGCGTTGTGGGATATTGCCTCCCAGTATTACAACGTGCCGATACATATTTTGCTCGGCGGCAAGTACAGGGATAAAATCCGAGCTTACGGTACATTCATTCCTGCCGACACGCCGGAAGAAACGGCAAAAATCGCATTGGGCCTGAAGGCGCAGGGTTTTACCAGCCTGAAATTCGGCGGGGGCGTGCTCGGGGACAATGCGGAACTTGATTATGAAATAATTAAAGCCGTACGTGAAGCGCTCGGCGATGATTTTGAGCTGCAAATTGACTTGGCAACAAAATGGCGTACCTACGGACATGCCTCTTCCATGTTCAAACGCTTGGAGCCGTTCCGCCTGAATTGGATTGAAGAGCCTGTGCTTTCCGATGATTTGGACGGCTATGCCCGTTTGGGAGCCATGTCTTCCGCAAAGGTTGCAGGCGGTGAATCGCTCACAACCCGCTATGAGTTCAAAGAGTTTCTGACTAAGGCAAAAGTTGATATCATTCAGCCCGACATTACGCGCTGCGGCGGTATCAGCGAAATGCGCAAAATTTATGATTTGGCCGCACTGAACGGAACCAAGCTTGTTCCGCACGGATTCAGCACCGGCATTCTGCTTGCCGCAACGGTACAGTTTTTGGCGTCAACGGAAGCAGGTGATTTAATAGAATATTCACAAAGCAACAGTCCTTTGTACAGGGATTTGGTAAAAAATAAAATCCCGTTTGAAAACGGATTTGTTTCCGTTCCCGATACTGTAGGGCTCGGTGTTTTGCTTGATGAAGATCTTCTTGACAAGTACAGAATGAATTAGGAGAGGTTTTATGGCTTCAGAAAAGAAATTGGATAAGCTCGTCATCGGGCTGAGCCTGCTGGTTGTTTTTGCCATTGTGGCTTGTTTGTACCTTTATCCCGAGGCTTCCCAGCAAACGGCAAACAGCATTTTCGGGACGCTGACCGATATTTTTGGTTCTTCGGTTCTGCTTTTTACGTTTATCGGTTTGCTTTTGCTGGTTTTTGTTGCCTGCAGCAAATACGGCAACATTAAACTGGGCGAAGGAGATCCGGAATATTCAACGTTTAAATGGGTTGCCATGATGATCAGCTGCGGTCTTGGCTCCGCAACCGTTTACTGGGCATTTATCGAATGGGCCTATTATATCGGAACGCCGGGCCTCGGCATAGAAGCGGGAAGCCAGCTGGCCTATGAAATGTCCGTGCCGTACACCATGTTCCATTGGGGCTTTTCCGCGTGGGCATTATATGCCATGATAGGCCTGCCCATTGCATACCATTACCATGTGCGCAAAAACGAAGGCCTGAGCCTCAGCGCCATTGTCTGCAATATGGCAGGATTGAGACATGAAAGCATTCTCGGACGTATTGTTGATATTTTGTTTATCTTTATCTGCTTCGGTGCCTTGGGTATTACGCTCGGCGTTTCTACTCCTTTGGTTTCCCATGTTCTGTCAAGCGTTCTCGGAATTGAACCCAGTTTTGCAATGAATATTTTCATTATTATCATTTTGTCCGTGCTGTATTCCTTCAGCTCCTATGTGGGACTTCAAAAAGGCATGGCAAAGCTGTCCGACGGCAACGTAAAATTGATGATAGTGTTTATTCTTGTTATTGCCGTGCTTGGTCCGACGCTGTTTATTATTTCAAATTTCGTAAACTCCATCGGCCTTATGCTCCAAAATTTCATCCACATGAGCTTGTTCTCCGATCCTATCGGCAAAACCGGATTTCCTGAATCATGGACAATTTTCTACTGGCTGTACTGGATTACGTATGCTCCTTTCACCGGTGTTTTCATTGCAAAAATTTCCAAAGGCAGATCCGTACGCGCCGTTGTTGTAAACACGCTTTTCAGCGGCAGTGTCGGAACATTCTTCTTCTTTGGCGTGCTCGGCAGCCTTTCCATCGACAGACAGCTTACCCAAGCCGTGGATATGGTCGGCATGCTTGCCCAAGGTCAGGACAACGCAGCCATTGTTCAGGTTCTGCATACTTTGCCCTTCAGTGAAATTTTAATGATCATTTTCTGCGTATCCACCTTGCTGTTCCT
>CALUWZ010000172.1 GCA_944324625.1 uncultured Mailhella sp.
ACTGTGCCCGACAGTCCGCCGCCTCTTTTGACGGAAAACCACTTTACCAAAGCCCAGCTCACTGCAGCGGAAAACCTCATCAGCATTATCGGACAAAAATCTTTTGACTCTGAAAGCTTTATTTCTCTGTTGGTGGAAGAAATCAAAAGGCCTCAGGATGTTAATACCTTATATTTGACCGAAGGCCTGAAAAGCAATTTGTCCAAAGTTAATTTGACGGTGCGTCTGCTTGCTTTGGCGGGCATTGCTTCCGACGCCCTGCACGGCGTGCCCCTGTATGAAGGCAGAAAAGTCAATTTGGTGCACTGGATTGAAGTGTATGTAGACAATAAATGGATTACGTTTGACTTCAACAACGGCGTATTTTCCGTTCCCGAAAACTTTTTGACTTTGTGGCGCGGTTCAGAACCCATGGCAAAGGGAACCGGCATTCAGAACCTATACGTAAACTTCTCCGTGCAAAAACGCATTGAATCCCAGCTTGAAAGCACATTTGCCATTGTGGAAAAATCCGCTCCGGCAGTTACTGCTTTTTCTCTGTTCAGTCTGCCCGTGGAAACGCAGGAACTTTTCAAAACCATTCTGCTTATTCCTCTCGGCGCGCTGCTTTTGGTTATTTTGCGCAACGTCATCGGCATCAGTACGTTCGGTACGTTTATGCCGATTCTGATCGCGCTTTCCTTTGTGGAAACCAAACTTCTGGCAGGCATTATTTTGTTCAGCACCATTGTCGGCATAGGCATGATTTTCCGTCTGCTGTTTGAAAAGCTGCATTTGCTGCTGGTTCCGAGACTGGCGGCAATTTTGATCATTGTTGTGCTGATTATGGCGATTTTGAGCGTTGTAAGCTACAGGCTCGGCATCAATTACGGGTTGTCCGTTGCCATGTTCCCCATGATTATTTTGACCATGACCATTGAACGCATGGCTATTGTCTGGGATGAAAACGGTGCGGCGGCAGCCATTAAGCAAGGTGTGGGCAGTTTGTCCATCGCTGTTTTGGCATATTTGATTTTTGTATCTCAATATATTGAATTCATTCTTTTTGTATTCCCTGAAGTTCAGCTTGTGTTCCTTGCCTTCACGCTTTTGGTGGGACGTTATACCGGTTACCGTCTGATGGACTTGTTCCGATTCAGGGCTTTTGCGGAAGGTAAGTAATGAATTTGTTTCAGCGCTATAAAAAATTGAAAGAATGCGGAGTGATTGCGCTCAACAAGCGCAACGGCGATTTTATTTTGCCTTTGAACCGCCGTTCTTTGTTTCCTCTTGTGGACGACAAAACCCTGACGAAGAAGCTGGCGCTGGGCGCGGGACTGAATGTTCCGAAGCTGTACGGTATTTTAAATACCCAGTATGAGCTCAGGCATCTGGACGGCATTCTGGAAGGCCATGAATCCTTTGCCATTAAGCCTGCCAGAGGTTCCGGCGGAAACGGCATTTTGGTTATTAAGCGCAAATATGCCGATCGGTATTATAAGGTGGACGGCAGTGTTTATTCTTTGGCGGACATAAAATATCACTGCTCCAAAATAATCAGCGGCATGTACAGTCTCGGCGGTCTGCCCGATAAGGCAATTGTTGAGGCCTGTGTGGAATTTGACCCTGTTTTTTCCCATATCAGCTATCAGGGCGTGCCCGATATCCGTATTATTGTTTTTCACGGCGTGCCTGTTATGGCCATGGTTCGTCTGCCTACCAAAGAATCCGACGGAAAAGCCAACCTTCATCAGGGAGCCCTCGGCGTCGGGGTGGACATTGCAACGGGCAAAACCGTGCATGCCGTATGGAAAAACGAATCCATAACCGAGCATCCCGATACGCTGCACAGTCTGATTGATTTTCAGGTCCCGCACTGGGATGTTTTATTGTATCAGGCGGCTCAGGCAACGGAACTGACAGGTCTCGGCTATGTGGGCGTGGATATGGTTTTGGATAAAAATTTGGGACCGCTTATTTTGGAACTTAATGCCCGTCCGGGCCTTGCCATTCAAATTGCCAATTTCAGAGGTTTGGAGCCTAGATTGAAATATGTGGAAGAAAATTACAAAAATCTTAAAACAATTGAAGACAGAGTTGCCTTTGCCAAGCGTTCTTTTGCTTATTCTTTTGGCAATCACTACGGCGTGCAGTCCTAAGCAGGATGAGGCGCGGGTTTATTCGCTTGAGCTTGAGAGAAAGTATCCGAGCAGTGCGTATCTTGCAGCTTCCAGCGTGCAGAATACCATGCACGAGCCTGTAATACGGGTGTCCAAAAGCTATACTGCGGGCAAAGAGAAAACAGTGTATGTCAATGATATTCTTTTGACTGTTTCCAATGAAAAGGAACAGACAATTTCTCTGCCTTATGTGCGGCCGAGCCAAAGCGTGAAATTGGGATATGAAGAGCCCAAGACGCTGCGCCAATTGCAGAAAGGTGTCAAAACCAACAAGGTGAAGTTTGTGGAATTGGACAAAAACCTTGTTTATCCTCTGCAGTATTTGAAGCAATTGCCCAATGAATATTATCTTCCGCAGGAAGAGTTGGTTATTGACCGTGAAGTTGTGGAAAGTGAAGCAAAAAGCACGCCGGTGCGGCCTGTCAATGCCCAAAATTCTCCCGTATATTTTGTGCTTGCCGGTGACGTTTACATAGGAATCAGGGAAGATATGACATTGTCGCATGTGTATTATCTGCGCCATGAACTGGAATATATTCCCATTTTTATGAACGACAGCAAATTTGACCTGACTTTTTCAAGACTTACCAAAAGCAAAAAGACAGCGCTTTCCAAAAATAATTATTCCATTGTTTTCTTGGGCAAAAACGGCAATACGCTGCAGTTTCGGAAAGTGTACAACAATTCCGACAAAGCGTCCGAATACGGTGAAGTGAGAATGAGTTCTCCGCAGATCGAGGTGTTCGGGCATAAGCTTTTGGTGCAGACAGCCACAAGGGAAGCTTTGCACTGCATTATACAAAAGTAAAAAAACTCTCGAAAGAGAGTTTTTTTTGAGGGGTATATGAATCAAAAAAATATCGGGGTACTTCAGGCACTTTTCGGGGCTGTTTTTTTCGGTTTTATTCCGTTTTTTACTCTGCCTTTGTATGATCTCGGCTACACCAGCGATCTGACGCTGTTTTACCGTTTCTTTACCGCGGCTCTCATTATGGCACTTATTTTGTGTGTGAAGCGGCAAAGTTTGAAAGTTTCTTTTAAATCCTTGGCCTGCATCTGCCTGCACGGTGCCAATTATTTTTTTATTGCCTTGTTTTTGTTTGTTGCACTGCGCCATGCCGACAGCGGCATTGTAACCACAATATTTTACACCAATCCCATTTTTGTGCTTCTGCTTTCAGTGCTGTTTTTTAAAGAAAAGCTTGAGGCATACAAAGTTATTCTTATTTTGGCAACCACGTTCGGGGTAGCCATGCTTTCGGGTTTTTTTTCAGGCACTGTCACCATCAGTTTTAATGGCCTTTTATTCAGTTTTTTGGCAGGGCTGGGCTATGCGCTCTATATTGTTCTGCTTTTAAAAATACCTGCAAGCGATGTTTCCAGAGAGGTTTTTTCTTTTTATCTTTTTTTCTTCGGCGCTCTGACCAGTTTTGTGTATATGCTCCTTTTTACGGATAATTTTAAAATTGCCGCAAGCTTGCCGGAATGGACATATATTTTTGGTTCTGCCCTTGTTACGGGCGTTGTGTCCAATATGCTTTTAATTTATGCACTGCCCAAAGTTGGGACCGTATACGCATCCATTCTCGGCGTCATGGAACCTTTGACTGCCGTTTTTATCGGCGTGCTGTATTTTAAAGAGGAAATGACCCTGATGAAAGCTTTTGGCATTGTTATTGTTGTTACGGCCATTATTTTGCTTACTGTTATTCCGAAACTCAGAAAAAATTCAATTTAAATTATATAAAAACTTTTTGTCTCTTCACAAGGCAGGGCATTTTTTAGTCTTTGAACTTTAAGTTGCT
>CALUWZ010000173.1 GCA_944324625.1 uncultured Mailhella sp.
GCTGGGGTGGCGCAGTTTGCGCAGGGCCTTGGCTTCGATCTGACGGATACGTTCACGGGTAACATTAAAAAGCTTGCCCACTTCTTCCAAAGTATGGTCAGATTTTTCTCCGATGCCGAAACGCTTGCGGAGCACCTGTTCTTCCCTCGGCGTCAGATCGGCAAGAACTGCGGCAATCTGTTCCGTCAGCTTGGTATTGACCACTTCATCGGCAGGAGCCACAGCCTTTTTGTCTTCAATGAAATCACCGAGGCTGGAATCTTCTTCATCACCGATGGGCGTTTCAAGGGAAATAGGTTCTTTGGCGATTTTAAGAACTTTTTTCACCTTGTCCACAGGATAATCCATTCTGTCGGCAATTTCTTCAGGCGTCGGGTCACGTCCGAGCTCCTGCACCAGATAACGGGTTGTCCTGTGCAGTTTGTTGATTGTTTCAATCATGTGCACGGGAATGCGTATGGTGCGTGCCTGATCGGCAATGGCGCGCGTAATGGCCTGACGTATCCACCATGTGGCATAAGTGGAGAACTTATAGCCGCGCTGATATTCAAATTTATCCACGGCTTTCATAAGGCCGATATTGCCTTCCTGAATCAAATCAAGGAACTGCAGGCCGCGGTTGGTGTATTTTTTGGCAATGCTGACAACAAGGCGGAGGTTGGAGCGGATAAGTTCCTGCTTTGCGCGCATGGCGGCATTGGTGCCGCGGCGTATGCGCCAAAGCACTTCTTCCAAATCTTCCACATCATGGCAGCATTTGTCGCGAAGGCGGTGCAGGCTTTCGATTTTGCCCATAATAAGCTCTTTGTAGGAAAACATTTTTTCCACGCTCATATTGAGCTCTTTGGCCGCATCCTGCATATTGATTTCTTTGCGTTCAAGTTTAAGGAAAAATTCTTCGATTTCTTCCTTGGTCTTGCCCGTATCCGCAATATAGGCGGCTATTTCGCGGCGGTAATTGCGCATTTGGCGCACGTAGTCTTCCACGGTTTCAATGATGCGGTCAAGAAGGGCTTTTTCCAGCTTTATTTCACGCAGACGGTCTACAACTTCTTCTTTATATTCAAGAATTTCATCCTGAATTTCACGAACATGGCCTGAATTCAAATCACAGCACAGGTCAAGTTTTGCGTAAACCTTTTGTTTTTTATTGTAAACACCTTTAATATCGAGCAATAAATTGATAACTCTCTGACGCTGGTTCATTTCGTCTTCACAGGGATCGTCTTCCTCTATGGTTTTTACCACGTCTTTGAGTTTTATTCTGTTCTGCTGCAAATCATTGCCCACGCTGATAAGTTCTTCCACTGCTACGGGAACTTCAACCAGCGCATACAAAACATCCATTTCGCCGATTTCGATTTTCTTGGCAATAACCACTTCGCCGTCACGGTCAAGCAGAGGCACGGCACCCATTTCGCGCAGATACATGCGCACGGGGTCCGTATTTCTGGCGGCAAAATCCGTACCGTCATCGCCAATGGAAAAATCGGCGTTTAAATCCAAATCTTCATCCAAAGAAGAATCAAGAGCATCATCAAAAACAGAATCGACAGGCTCATTGTCCGGATCAGACCTGTTTTTCTTCATGGCCTGCCCTTCTTTTTCGCTGTCAACAATGGCGATTTCCATAGACTCGAACAAGGCAATGAGTTCTTCGACGTTTTCGGAAGTCGCCAAGTCAGACGGAAGGCTTTTGGCTATTTCTTCGGAAATAAGATAGCCCACGCTTCTGCCTTTCATCATGAGTTCTTTTATTTGAGGAACCTCTTTGAGGCTGTTGGACATTAATTATTCCTCCCTTGTGCGTAAAGCGCACGGAGATATGCTTTTTGTGCGTCCTCGCCGCTTTCGCGCACGGCGGCTACCATGGACTGCACATAGGATTTTTTCTGTTTGGCCTGAATTAAATGGTAAATGGCCAAAAGCTCCCCTTCTTCGTTGTTTCGGGGCGGAGCATCGGCACTTCGGCATTTAACCCAAAAAGCTTTTTCCGATTCATCCAAAAAAGGAAGAATTTCATCTTCCCCATACTGTAAGAGCTTATCCCAGTACACCTTGGCTTTGGGTGACTCCAGAATAAGATCTGCCCCCATTTCCTGCAGTGTCTGCAGGCGGTGGGGATAGCGGGTCGCAACAGTCAGAATTTCTGCATCCGCTGTCTTTTTTTTGGGGACTGCAGGCTTTGCAGACTCGCCGCTCTGAGCGTTAATACGGGTATTTTGCGCTTTTTTCTGTTCAACAACACCTAAGCGAAGCTCTGCTTCATCAATTCCAAGTCCCAGTGCCAATTTGGTGGCCATAGGCTGAAAAAGTTCGGGCATCTCAATCTGTCCCAGAAACTCCCTTGACCATTCCACGGCATCCTTGGGGGATCGCTTTTTCAAGGTTTGGATACAAAAGCTTAAGCCTTCCGTACTGTTTGCTCTTAAATTTTCAAATACTTCTTTGCCTTTTTCCTTCAAAAGACTGTCAATGTCGTCACTTGGCGGAAAAAGAACCACTCTGCAGCTTATGCCCTTGACCAGCAGTTTGCCGCAGGCTTTAAAAGCTGCCTCCCGTCCGGGATTGTCGCCGTCAAAAAGCAGTTCCACGTTTTTTGACAGCTCGGTAATGCGCTTTACCTGCTCCTCGGGGAAACTGGTTCCGAGGCAGGCCACGGCATTGGTGTAACCGAACTGATACAAGGTCAGCACATCCATGTATCCCTCGGTTATCATAATGCTTTTTTGGGCAGTCACGCTTCTTCTGGCCAAATCAAGCCCGAAAAGCTGCTGACTTTTCTTATAAATCGGCGTGCCGTTGGTATTCAGATACTTGGCGCTTTCGCCGTCATCAAGGGCAGGAATAACCCTGCCGCCGAACGCAATGGTTCTGCCGTTCACGTCCCGTATGGGAAACATGAGCCGATTGCGGAACCTATCATAATAACGGCCGTTTTTGCTTTTCAGCAAAAGTCCGCATTCCACGGCAACATCCAAATTAAAGCCCGAACGCTTAAAAATATCCGCAAGAGCCTGCCACGAATCCGTACTGAACCCAATGCCGAAGCGCTCCAAAACTTCTTCGGCTATCTGCCGTTCTGCCACGTATTTTCCGGCAATTTCGCTCTGCTGCAAATTTTTTCTGAAATGATGCGCGGCAATTTCATGCATTTTCATCATTTCCTGCTTGTGGGAAACCTGCTTGGGCGCAAATCCGTCCGCCTTTTGGAATCTGGGCAGTTCCACCCCTGTTTCCTCGGCAAGCGCCTCAAGGCTTTCCCGAAAATCCATGCCGTTCATGCGGCCGTAAAAATCAAAAATATCGCCTGCAGCCTGACAGCCGAAACAATAATAAAGGCCCTTCTCGCTGCTGCAAGTAAAAGAAGGGGTTTTTTCGTTATGAAACGGACAGGGAGCTACCAGTCTGTTGCCCATGGGCCGCAGTTCCAAATAGCGACGAGCCAAATCCACCATGCTCAATTTCGCTTTTATTTCAGCAATAGCGTCGCGGCTTGTTCTTGCCATACTGTCACCTGTCAGCGAAATGTTACCTGTGTCATGCCGTCTCCGCCGTTTTCCTCCGTTGCCAGAGAGAAACTTTCGATGGCCTTGTACCCTCTCAATACTTCATGAACAGCCTTGCGCAGTGCCCCCGTGCCGCGGCCGTGGATAATTTCCACATTGTCATAGCCTGCCACAAGTGCATTGTCCAAAAACTGATGCAGTTCCGCAATAGCTAAATCAGCACGTTTTCCCCGTAAGTCAAGGGCAAAAACGGATTTTGGCTGAGAAATATTTTGCGTTACACTGCCCTTTTGCAAAGGCTTTGCAGAATTGCCTGTGATTTCAATATCTTTGAATGACGCCCACATGGCAACGCCGCCTAAATTAATTTTTACCTTTTTCGCCTTATTGTCGATTTCCTGCACAAGGGCTTTT
>CALUWZ010000174.1 GCA_944324625.1 uncultured Mailhella sp.
CGGAGAAAACACTCTGCAGAGCATTTACGGGGTCAGCAAAAAAGACATCAATACCGTCATAAGCCGTTATCTCCGCCCCGAAGCCATGAATGTTTCCATGGTCATCCCGCAGAATGCGGACATTGATGCCCAAGAACTGACCGCAGACATTGCCAAAAACTGGCAGGCAAAAGAAACGGCTCCCAAGCATGCCGAAAAGAAAAACAGTGCCGCCGAAGTCATCGAACAGGACAATAAAACCGTCGTGCTCATACAGGACAGCCATATTCCTTTTGTCAGCATAGACATAAGTTATCTTGGCGGCGAAAGCCTTCTGCCCTTTGTTGACAGCGAACATAAAGAAGCCCTGCCGACCCTTGCGGCAAAACTTCTGACAACAGGCACAAGCAAAAAAGATTATGAAGAACTGACGGCATATCTTTCTGCCAAAGACCTGTCCCTGTCAGCATCTTCCCAAACGCTTTCCTTTCAGCTTTCTGCAGGCGGACACAAGCGATTTACCAAGGATATCATTGAACTTTTGGCAGAAATCATCAATAAACCCGCCTTTGACAAAAAACAGCTGAAACATATTCAGACCGAACAAATTGCCCTTATCCGCAAAAACAACGATTCTGTCATTGCAAGCATGATGACGAAGCTGAACGGCTTTCTTTTCCCGGACCATGTATACGGAAACAATAAAACAGGCACGGAAGAAAGCGTCTCCGCCATTACGGCAAAAGACATCAAAAAATTCTGGGAACTCCAAAAAGAACAGCGTGTTGTCATCAGCGTTGCAGGTGATTTTGACAGGGAAGAAGTTCTCAAAGCCCTGCAGGCACTGCCTGCTCCGAAACCTGCGGACATTCAGGTTTCCGCGCCAAAATGGACGGACAAAAAACACTTTGAAACCATTGTGGAAGGCAGAAACCAAGATTTAACCCTGCTCATCTTCCCCACAGTTTCCGAATACCATGAGGACGCTCCTGCCTTGGAAGTATTAAATTCAGCGCTGGAAGGGTTCAACGGCATTTTGTATCAGGAACTTCGGGAAAAAAGAAATCTCGGCTATTCCGCATTCCCGCTTTTCTCCCAAAGCGAACACACGGGCTTTATCGCTTACGGCATTATCGCAGATCCGAAGCACAAAAAAACCATTCAGGAACAATTTGCCGCCATTACAGAAACCCTGCGCAAAAACGGCATTGACAAAGCAGCTTTTGAACGGGCAAAAGCAAGCCTGCAGATGAGTTTTGTCAACAGCAGGCAAAAAGCAAGCTCCCGCGCAGCCTCTGCGGCAAAAGCCGTGCTTTTCGGCAAAAATCCCGATTACAGCCAAGAACATTTGCAGAAATTATTAAATGTCCGGCTTGAAGATGTTAACGCTTGCATAAAACGGTACCTTGTTTTAGAAAAAGCCTATGCCATACATTCAGGTTCAAAATAAAGGGTAATATGCAAAAATTAATTATATCTGGCCTTAGCGGCGGCAGCGGAAAAACCATTGTAAGCCTTGGATTGACAAGATTTTTCACCAATAACGGACATGTTGTCTGCCCCTTTAAAAAAGGGCCTGATTATATTGATTCCGCATGGCTTATGCAGGCTTCGCATAAGCCATGCTACTGCCTTGACCCCTTTTTCCAGAACGAACAGGAACTTTTTCTGCATTTTCAAAATGTTATGCGGAAAAATCCCCAAAATGCCCTTGCCCTCATTGAAGGCAACCGCGGACTTTTTGACGGAAAAGACCACTTGGGCTCCTGCTCCACTGCCCAGCTCGCCCGCACGCTTGACTGCCCCGTCCTTTTAACCGTCAACTGCACAAAAATGACAAGAACAGCAGCTGCTCTTGTCATGGGCATACAGCATTTTGACCCGAAACTTAACGTGGCAGGCGTTATCCTTAATAATATCGGTTCAAACCGCCACGGCAGCATTGTCCGCAAATCCATAGAAGAATATACCGACATTCCCGTCCTTGGCATTATCCCCCGCCAAAAAGAAAACCCCATTCCCGAACGCCACATGGGGCTCAGCCTCAAAGACTTTCAAGACAAAGACAGCATTCTGGACGCACTGGCAGAACTTATCCGCGAACACACGGACACCGATTCCGTTCTCGCCGCCGCTGCAGACGCAAAAACGGTGCAGGAGAATAAATCGGCCTGCCTTGAAATTTCGGAAAAATACGCCCTTACTGCCCATAATGCTGAAAAAAATCATCAGAAAGTCCGCATAGCATATCTCTATGACGAGGCATTCTGGTTCTATTATCAGGAAAATTTTGACGCCCTTGAAGAACAGGGTGCCGAACTTGTTCCCCTCTCTTTTCTGTCAGAAAAAAGTTTTGCCGAACAGCTGCGGGATATGGGCCTTGCCGAAAGCGACCTTGACGGATTATACATAGGCGGCGGCTATCCGGAACTCTTTGCAAAAACCATAAGCACCTCTCCCAAAAAAGCAGCGCTGAAAAGCTGGATTGAAAACAATATGCCCGTCTATGCCGAATGCGGCGGCTTCATGCTGCTGACCAAGAAGCTCCATTGTCTTGAGAACAATGCATACACCGCATATCCCATGACGGGGGTTTTTGACATTGAAACCAAATTTCTGCCTTCCCCCCAAGGACTTGGCTATACGGAAATAAAAACTGCGGGGGAAAATCCCTACCATCCCAAAAACAGCGTATGGAAAGGACACGAATTCCACTTTTCCACGGCAATAAATTTTTCCGAAAATCAAGAATTTTTGCTGGAACTTTCCAAAGGCAGCGGCATGGCACAAAAAGAAATCAACGGAAGAAAAACAGCCGTGGACGGCTTGCTGCACAAAAACTGCTATGCCTCCTACACCCACCTTTTTGCTCCTGCCGTTCCTCATTTTGCCAAAAATTTCACTGCGCTGGCAAAACAATTCAGGCAAGGCAAAAAAACAGCCGAGTCAAAAGACTAAGCAATTTATCGGCCATTTTTCAAATAACATCCGACGAAAAAAATTTTCAGCCAATTTTATAAAGAGCGGGTCATGACTAAAGAAAACAAAAACAACGAAAACGGCAATCCCCTGTTCGGCATGCTCGGCACGGCTTCAGCCATGGGCATGCACATGGTTTCCGGCCCTCTTGTCGGCGCAGGTCTCGGCTATCTGTGCGACACCTATATTTTCGATTCTTTTCCTTACGGTTCGGCAATCGGCGTTGTTTTGGGAATTTTTGCAGGATTCAGAAACATTTATCTGGATGCAAAATACCTGCAGAAAGAACAGGACAGACTGGACGCCGCAAAACAAAACCAAACAAGCCCCGACAAAGAAAATGAAATTCATTAATCAAATCAAAGCCTATACGGAAAAAAACATCACAAGCCCGGCCATACGCAAAATCATTTTTTTTGATGCCCTGCTTTTGGGAATACTCTTCCTCACCGCCCTTGCGTCCCTTTTTCACAGCACGTTTTTCCTGTGGATTTTTTTTGGGGGATTATTATCTTTTTGGAACTTTTTTTTTCTGGCAATTTTCATTCAAAAATATTTTAATTCCAAACTGTTAGGAACAAGCACCGATAAATTTCTGCCCTTCGGCCAAATTTTAATATCAAATTTAAGACTTTTCTTAACAGGAATTTTATTATATAGTTTTTTGGTACATTGGAACGCGAACCCCATTGCCTTGCTGATAGGGCTTTCCATTCCTGTGGCAACAATACCTATCTTATTGATATGTAAAAATAAAAATTGAAATTGATTTTAAATTTGAGAGAGGAAAGCTCATGGCAGCCCAAGGTTTACCACATCCGCTTCTTTTATCCACTGTCTTTGATATGGATTATATGAATATCGGAGGCACGGAAGTTCAGACCACCTATGTTTTCTTTACATGGTGCGGTATGTTGCTTCTGCTTTTGATCGGCTTGTTCGTAAAATCAAAAATTTCC
>CALUWZ010000175.1 GCA_944324625.1 uncultured Mailhella sp.
ATGGCAGAGTGTTCTACGCGGGTGGTAATAAAATGTTTTTTCTCAGGCTGGGTTTCAATGGCTGAAAGCACTGCCGTATTGTCGCTTTCCGTTCCGCAGGAAGTAAAAAGAATTTCATCAGGCAAAGCACCCAAAAGCTGAGCAATCTGTTCACGGGCATTGGCTATATGCTTGCCCACCTGACCGCCGAAACTGTGCATGCTTGAGGCATTGCCGTACATATCTTTGAAAAACGGAAGCATGGCTTCCAAAACTTCAGGTGCAACTTTTGTAGTGGCATTATTATCAAAATAAATAATATCAGACATGATACGCCTCGATTTTATGCTTGCTCAACAATGAGATTTTCGTCAACATGTTCTTTCAGAGTTGCTTCCACAACATCTTTCAGGGTCAGGGCACTGGCACGGCAGGAAGAGCATGCACCGCGCAGGGACACAATGACTTTATCGCCCTGAACGTCAATAAGCTCAATATCTCCGCCGTCCTGTGTCAGTCGGGGGCGAATATCTTCTTCTATCACTTGAATGATTTTCTGCATTTTTTGAATATTGCTCATGGGTTTCTTGATTACAGGCTTAATTTCATGCAGAGCAAGACCGGCATTTTTTTCGCTTTCAAGAATTTGACCGATAGCGTCAAGACACGTACCGCAGGCACCGCCGGCTTTGGTGAAATTGGTTACTTCTTCAATGGTCTGAAGATTGTTTTCACGTATTGCTTTAATAATTTGACGGTCGGTAATGCCAAAGCACTTGCAGATAAGCTTGCCTTCTTCATCATGGGAAAGCGGCGGCAGACCTTTGTAATTTCGGATTGCTGCTTCCAAAGCTTCTTCTCCCATAACGGAACAGTGCATTTTTTCTTTTGGAAGACCGCCCAAATATTCTGCAATATCTTTATTGGTAATTTTAGAGGCTTCTTCAATGCTTTTGCCTTTTATAATTTCCGTCAGAGCAGAACTTGAAGCAATGGCACTTGCGCAGCCGAAGGTCTGAAAGCTGGCTTTTTCAATAATACCGTCATCATTTATTTTCAGAAAAAGTTTCAAAGCGTCACCGCAGGCAAGGCTGCCGACTTCACCGATTGCGTTGGCATCGGGCATTTCGCCTGCATTTCTCGGATTTAAAAAGTGCTCGCGCACGGTATCTGTATATTCCCACATAATTAACTCCTCATAAAAGATAGGCTTATATTAAGACCAAATTTAAATTTGTAAAGAAGGAAAACAAAAAATATATTTTTCACGAGATTACATGGTTGTTTCAGATCCTTTTATTTCCGCTTCTTCAATATTGTAAGAGCGGTATTCCAAATTTCCGAATGCAGTATACTGAGGAATAAACAAAAGTTCCACTGTACCGGTAGGACCGTTTCTGTGCTTGCCGATAATGATTTCAGCCTTGCCGTTGCGCTCGGCATCGCCTTTTTTGGAGGCATAGTAATCATCACGGTGAATAAACATAATAAGGTCCGCATCCTGTTCAATAGCTCCCGATTCGCGAAGATCTGAAAGCATAGGACGTTTGTCCGCACGTTCTTCTGTTTTTCGGTTAAGCTGAGAAAGCGCAAGCACGGGAATATTAAGCTCCTTGGCAAGAGCTTTTAAATTTCTGGAAATATCGGAAATTTCAAGTTCTCGGGAATCGTTTCTGGCGGAATGCATAAGCTGCAGATAATCAATTACGACAAAATCCAAACCGTGCTGAGCATGAATGCGGCGGCACCGCGCCCGCAGCTCCAAAGGCGTAAGCATGGAAGAATCGCCAATAAAGCTCTTGCTTGCCGACAGAGCGGAAGCCGCATCGCTGATTTTTTCCCAGTCTTCCTGTTCCATGGTCCCTTTGCGGACTTTGCCGAGTTCCACATGTCCCCAAGAGCAAAGAAGACGTTCCATAAGGGATTCCTTGCTCATTTCCAAAGAAAATATGGCTACAGAAGCATTATTTTTAAGAGCCGCCCTTGCAGCCAAGTTCAATGCAAAAGCAGTTTTGCCCATGGACGGACGGGCAGCCAAAATAATCAAATCGGAAGGCTGGAACCCGCCGGTCATTTTGTCAAGCTCAATATAATCCGTTGCCAGCCCCGTTGTTCTGCCTTTATTTTTAAAACGCTCGGTAATGGTATCAAAAACCCTGTTCACAATGTCTTCACTGCTCATATAGGTTTTTGTGTCATTTTTTTCGGAAATGCTGAAAATAGTCTTTTCCGCTTCATCCAAAAGCAAAGAAACATCATTTGTACCGTCGTAACAAGAGCTTATGATATTTGCAGAAGACTGAATAAGACTGCGTAAAAGTGATTTTTCGCGCACAATTTTGGCATAATACGGCGCATTGGCACCGCTGACCACAGATTCAGCCAGCATGGCAAGACGTTCGGCACCGCCTGCATCTTCCAGCAGTTTATGATTTTGCAGCCAGTCCAGAACCGTCACAATATCGGGATTGATATTTTTGGAATATAAATCGGTTACGGCCTGAAAAATAAACTTATTGGCAGGAAAATAAAAATCATCGGCACTGACTGTATCCAAAATGTCATTCAAAAGTTCGGGACGCAGAAAAGCGCCGCTTAAAACTGCACTTTCCGCATCGGCATTATGGGGCGGAACCCGTTTAAACAAATCTTCCTGAGTCTTGGTCAGGTCCGCACCTGTTGTATTTTTCTTTTTATAAGAACGCTTTTTCGGTTCATTCACCGGATTGTTCATGTAATCACTTAAATCAGACATATTTTTTCCTTATCAATAAGAAACACAATAGCGCAGTTCACCCGATTTTTCAATGAGAATATTTTTCAGTTTAAGCAATAAAAACAATATATTGAACAGAGTATAAAAAACGCACCAAACAAATGAGCCGTTATGCGGAAAAATCTTCAGCTTTTTTAAAGACAGCGCCGTGAAGCTGTTATGCAAAAACGCAGCGGCAAAGCAATAAAATAAACCCTGCTCAGACATTAATTAAAAATACAGTATGCATAAACGGCTCTGTTTTTGCCTGAAAAAAGATTAAATTGAACAAATCAAAAAAAAAGCCACCCGAAGGTGGCTCAAAATTATTTTCTTGCAGTCTGCAGACGCATCAACGCTCTTTTCATGGCATGTTCTGCCCTTGCAACGTCAATACCGTCCTGCTGTTTTGCCTGCTGTAAACGTTCTTCTGCCCGAGCTTTTGCTTTTTCTGCCCGTTCAACATCAATATTTTCTGCGAGTTCCGCAGCTTGTGCCAAAATACTTATTTTATTGTCGGCAACTTCAAAAAAACCGCCTGCAACAAATACATAATTGTCTTTGTTGCCTGTACGGTAAACCAAAGTACCAATACTAAGAGCAGTAAGCAAAGGAATGTGACCGGCAAGAACGCCAAACTCCCCGTCTACCCCGGGCGCGCCGACATAATCAACATCAGTGCTCAGCACTATTTGGTCAGGGGTTACAATTTCAAGACGAAGTGAAGCCATTGCTTTCTCCTATGCTTAAATTCCCTGCCCCTTGCGGGGGCAGGAAACGAATTATGCTTGGGCTTGACGCTTATTATATTTTTCGATTGCCATTTCAATGCCGCCTACCATGTAAACGTCATTTTCGGAAAGGTAATCGTATTCACCGCTTAAAAGACCTTTAAAGGCTTTAATGGTATCTTCAAGTTTTACATAAACACCGGGAGTGCCGGTAAATACTTCTGCAACATGGAAAGGCTGAGACAAGAAGCGCTGAATGCGTCTTGCACGGGCAACCGTTACTTTGTCTTCATCGGAAAGTTCGTCCATACCCAAAATTGCAATAATATCCTGAAGGTCTTTATATTTTTGCAGAACCATCTGTACTTGGCGGGCTACGCCGTAATGTTCTTCACCGACAACCTGAGGGTCAAGAATACGGGAAGTAGAGTCAAG
>CALUWZ010000176.1 GCA_944324625.1 uncultured Mailhella sp.
CGGAATAGGCGGCCTGCAGCAGATAAAAGTTGCTGAGCCTCAGTTCTCCGCTGGTTCGGATAATCAGATCGGGGTCGGGCAGGCTCGGCAGATACAGATTGCTGCGCAAATTTTGTTCTGTATATTTGTTTTTATCAAAAAAAGAAGCAAGACATGCTGCCAGTGCCTCTTTGTCATGGGCAGCTTTTTGGATTTTTTCAAGATTTTCTTGTTTTGTGAGAATTTCGGCGGCACTTTGGCGCACTGCATGAAGAATTTCCTGCGTGCCTGAATAATTAAGGGCAAGAGTAAGTTCCAGATTGGTGCCGTTCTTGGTTTTTTCAATGGCATTCTGCAGATAATCCTGCGTTTTTCGGGGAAGTTCGGATTTGTCGCCGATCATGGAAAAACGTATGCCTTCTTCCTGCATGAGGGGCAGCTGCTGTTCCACAAACCGGCAGAACAGGCTGAAAAGGTATTCCACTTCATCTTTCGGCCTGTTCCAGTTTTCCGTGGAAAAGCAGTACAGGGACAAATGAGGGATTTTGCGGCGCAGACATTCTTTTATGACAAGTTCAACGGTTTTTGCGCCTGCAAGGTGGCCTTCGCTTCTGGAAAGTCCTCTTTCCGTTGCCCAGCGGCCGTTGCCGTCCATGATTATGGCAATATGTTTCGGTAAGGTCATTCGCATCTCAAGAAAAGGCATGGCAGAAGCCATGCCCTTGTATTAGATTTCCATGATTTCTTTTTCTTTTGCCGCAGCTTTTTGATCGGCTTTGGCAACATAGGAATCGGTTACTTTTTGGATGTCGTCCATTGCTTTTTTCAGTTCGTCTTCGCTGAGCACTTTGTCTTTTTCCAGTTTTTTCAGGCTGTCATTGGCATCGCGGCGAACATTGCGGATGGCGATTTTGGATTCTTCCGTATATTTTTTGCAGACTTTTACAAGGTCTTTGCGGCGTTCTTCGGTAAGGGGCGGAATGCTGATGCGCACAACTTTGCCGTCGTTCTGCGGTGTGAGGCCAAGGTCGGAATTTAAAATGGCCTTTTCAATGAGTGCCATTGCGCCTTTGTCCCAGGGCTGAATAGTCACCGTGCGGCTGTCGGGGCAGGAAACCGTGGACATTTGCTGCACGGGGGTAGGGGTGCCGTAGTAGTCGACTTTAATATTGTCGACCAAAGAGGTAGAAGCACGGCCTGTACGGAGTTTGCCGAACTCTTTGTCCAACGCAAGAAGCGCTTTTTCCATGCGGTCTTCCGCGTCAAGCATAAGGGTGTCTTTATCCATGTTATTCTCCTTCAACTATTGTACCTGTGTTTTCACCACATACAACTCTTTTGATATTTCCGCCTAAAATGTTGCATACAATAATAGGCATTTTGTTTTCGCGGGCAAGGGTAATGGCCGTTGCGTCCATTACTTTGAGTTCTTTGTCCAAGGTTTCTTTATAGGAAACGCGTTCGTAGCGTACGGCATCGGCAAATTTTTCGGGATCTTTGTCATAAATGCCGTCCACGCGGGTTGCTTTGATAATGGCTTCGCAGCGAAGTTCCATGGCACGCAGGGCAGCAGCCGTGTCCGTGGTGAAATAGGGATTGCCCGTACCGCCGGCACAAATGACAATGCGGCCTTTTTCAAGGTGGCTGAGGCCTTTTCTGCGGATATAGGGTTCGCAGAGTTCCGTGGTTTCAATGGCAGAAAGCACACGGGTGGGTTTATTCATTTTTTCCAAAGATTCCTGCACCGCCATGGCATTCATGATTGTGGCAAGCATGCCCATGTAGTCGGCTGTTGCGCGTTCCATGCCTTTGGCGGAAGAGGAAATGCCGCGGAAAATGTTTCCGCCGCCGATAACAAGGACAAGTTCCAGTCCCATATTGTGAACATCAGCAATTTCTTTACAGATGGCTGTAACTGTTTCGGGGTCAATGCCGAAACCTTTTTCGCCTGCCAAAGATTCACCGCTTAATTTCAACATGACGCGACGGTATTTTAAATTGCTCATGGTTGTTTCCTTTTTGTTTTATGATTGTCCAATTCGGTCAGGCTTCGGATATAGGGTTTGCCCCAGTTTCCTTCGTCTGCCCGAATATATTTTAAAAATGTGTAAAATGCTATATGCGCCGCATTGATAAAACCTGCTTTTCCGTCCAAAAATCCCCTTTTGACAAGATACATGGAAACAAAACGCCAGAAAGAATGGATAAGCGCTTTGCTGAGGCCGCCTTTTCTGCCTTCTCTGCGCATGGCATCGGCGCCTCTTTGGGCATAGACGTTGATTTTGGTCATTTGATGAATGAAGCTTTCGTAGGAGTAATGCAGGAGATCGGCATCAAGAACGGCATGATCTTTGGTGGGAACATAAATGGGGTGGCCGTTTTTTTGGGAAATTTCGATGCCTTCAGGCTTGAACAGGCGGAAAAGTCTGTCGGGATACATGCCGCCGTGGTATAAGAATCTGTCGTAATACCATGTCAGGCGGGAGACCTGATAGGCAGAAACGGAAGAATTTCCGTGAATGGCTGCCAGAATTTTTTCTTTGAGTTCCGTTGAACAGATTTCGTCGCAGTCAAGAAAGAAAATCCATTCGGAGGGCGCATTTTGGCTTATCCAGTCTATTCCGAAACGTATTTGTTCCATGTAGCCCCGGAATTTGTTTTCGACGAACACCGTATTGTGCTTTTGGCAGATTTCTTTGGTTTTGTCGGTGCTGAAAGAATCTATGACAACGATATTGTCGCAGAAAGCCAAAGACTGAAGACAGGAATCAATGGTCCTTTCTCCGTTTAAAACAATGATAAGGGCGGTTAGTTTGGCTTTTTTGTCTGACATAAACAGTATTTGGTCCGAAATTTTGCTGCACGGGTGATTTTTGTGCAAAAAATAAGACAGGTTTAACCTGCCTTATTTTTTATAAAATTTCAAGCAAAAACTTGAACTATTCACCAAGCACGAGACGTTGGAAACCGAGAATGGTAAATTCAGCGCCTGCTTCCTTGGAAGCTTGTTTTTGGTAGTCGGCAATGCTCATTTTGTCATCGCGGATATAGGCCTGTTCCATGAGGCAAATTTCTTTGCAGTATTTTTTCACGGCGCCTTCGGCGATTTTTTCAATGATGTTTTCAGGTTTGCCTTCTTCTCTTGCTTTGTTGCGGTAAACTTCGCGTTCTCTTTCGATAAGGGCGGGGTCTACGCTTTCTGCGTTGAGTGCGAGAGGGCTGGTTGCAACAACCTGCATGGCAACGTTTTTCGCAAATTCAACGGCAGCAGCTTCATTGCCGGTGGTGCGGACTTCAACAAGGGCGGCAAGCTTGCCGTTGGAGTGAACGTAAGCGCCTACGATGCCTTCGGCACATTCTGCTTTGTGGGCTTTGCCGAGAAGAATGTTTTCGCCGATGGCGGCAACGGCTTCGCCGATTGCTTCTTTCATGGTGGTGCCTTTGAAGCTGTGGCCGAGCATTTCTTCAATGTCTGCGGTGAAGTTGTCGAAAGCGTGGTCGGCAACGTCTTTTGCAAATTCAATGAATTTGTCGCCGCGGGCAACGAAGTCGGTTTCGCATTTTACTTCAACTGCAACTGCTTTTTTGTTGTCGGGGGAAACTTTGAGAACGATAACGCCTTCTTCGGCAGCGCGGTCGGCACGTTTTGCAGCTTTGGCAAGGCCTTTTTGACGGAGCCAGTCAACTGCTTTTTCAATGTCGGCACCGCTTTCTTCCAGTGCTTTTTTGCAGTCCATCATGCCTGCGCCGGTTTTTTCACGAAGGTCTTTAACCATGGAAGCGGTAATTTGAGCCATTGTATATCTCCAATTTAGGAATTTAAAAATTTTTATATTATATTTTTATTTATGTTTTTATTTTTTTTTACTAAGGTACATAAACAAACCATTTATATATGATATGGAGTTATATAACT
>CALUWZ010000177.1 GCA_944324625.1 uncultured Mailhella sp.
GCAGATGGGCGAAAAACTCTGGGAGAAAAACGCTCACGTACGCCTTGTGCTTGGAAGCGACGGCATAGTCCACGCACCGGAAGCCTTTGAAAAACTGGCAAAAAATCCCAAACTGCGCCTTTCCTACTTAAAATTCACCAAAGCCTTTCCCGACAGAAAGGCGGAACTGGAATTTTTTAAAGATACAGCCAGCCTGCCTACGGGAACTCTTGAAGAAAGCACAAAAGGCAACGATACCCGTGCCTTTGTCAATATCATGCAGGGCTGCAACAATTTCTGCGCTTACTGCATAGTGCCTTATACAAGGGGCCGTCAAAAATCCCGCTCCGTCGCCTCTGTTTTGGACGAATGCAGGGAATGGCTTGACCGCGGCATACGCGACCTGACCCTGCTGGGACAGAATGTCAATGCCTACGGAAAAGACAAAGCAGGCGACAATCCCCATTTTGTGGAACTCTTGTATAAAGTGGCCGAACTTGACGGTCTGAAACGCCTGCACATAGTCACCCCGCACCCACGCGATTTCTGCGACGATACGGTAAATGCCTACAAAGAACTTTCCGTGCTTGCGCCCCGCATTCACCTTCCCCTGCAGGCAGGCTCCAATGCCGTTCTTGAAAAAATGGGCCGCGGCTATACCAACGGCGATTTTATGCGTCTGGTGGAAAAACTGCGCAAAGCAAGACCCAACATTGCCCTTTCCACTGACCTTATCGTCGGCTTTCCGGGCGAAACCGAAGAAGATTTTCAGGAAACCCTGCGCATAATGAAAGAAGCCAATTTCATTGCCTCTTTTTCCTTTATCTATTCCGACAGGCCCGGAACACGGGCATCCAAAATGACCGATAAAATCGCTCCCGAAATCAGCCTTGACAGGCTGAACCGACTTATGGCCCTGCAGGCGGAACTTGGCGATGCATGGCTGAAATCCCGCGTGGGCATGGATACGCAGGTGCTTTTGGAAGCAAAAAGCGCAAAGCCCAAATATTCCGAAGTCAAAGACCACAGCCTTGACGTGCAGACCGTAAAAAGCGTGACCGAAACAATGCAGGACAATGCCGAAAATACGAGCTGGCAAGGCCACGACACATGGGGCAACACGGTCAACCTCATTATCCCCAACCGTCTTGAATACAAAGCCGGCGACATTGTCAGCGCCAAAATCGTAACAGCAAAAAAGCATTCCCTGCTCGGGGAACTCATATAGGTGGCTTATGGACAACATGACCTTATTGCTGGACGCAATTTTCTTTGAACACTGGGCACGCTATTTCTGCTTTGAAGAAACGGAAGACGGCATGAACGCTTCCATCGAAATACCCGAAGTTTTGTACGATGCCTGCAAAGAACAGGTTCCGCACCTTATTCCGCTTTTGGAAAATCTGCAGCACAGCCCCATTGAGCTCAGCGACGTAAAATCCTCTATTTTCGGCTTTGTGCAGAAGGAACTTGCCATGAATGACGATGAATTTGCCGATTTCATGCACGGCATGAGCCTTGACCCTGCCTTCAACCGCCGCCTCAATGTTTTTTACGGCTTCGTGCAGGAAGAAGCGGACAATGATTCCAAAACAGAAGACAATATGAGCGAAGAAGAATACAAAGCCTACCGTGCGGAAAAAGAAATTCCCCTGTTCCTGACATGGATGGAGCAGTTCCGCAGCTGGGCAGCCGATAATAATTACGCATTATAATATCATGCCTTTTTCTGTATTAACAAATTCCGCAGTCAAAAATTATAAAAGCCTTGGAACGCCAAGGCTTTTTTATTTACTGCCTGTATAAAAAAACAAATTCCCTGAAAGCAAGCAGTCAAAAATACTTTTAAAGCAAAACGGGGCAATTGCCCCGTTTTCATAAAAACTCTATTCGCTTTCTTTTTCTTTGACTTCGTTCCAAAGTTCGTCCTTGTCGTCAAGGCTCAGACTTTCAAAATCAAGGCCTCTTTCTTTGGCAAGGGCTTCCATGCCTTCAAAACGCTTGACAAAGCGGTTGCAGGTCATGTCCGTGGCATAGCTGGCCTTAACGCCCAAACGCCTGCCGAATTCCGTAAGACTGAAAATCATGTCGCCAAGTTCATGCTCAATATGCTTGGGATCTCCGCCTGCCTTTGCGTCAAGCAGTTCCAGCCATTCGGCTTCCACCTGCTTTTCCACATCTTCGTCATCATCCCAAGTAAATCCTGCTTTGGCAGCCTTGGCATGAATACGGTATGCACGGGTCAGTGCGGGCAAAGCAGAAGGAATGGAAGCAAGCGCACCTTCTTTTTCGCCTTTTTCTGCCTTTTCCTGATTTTTTATTTTTTCCCATGTTTGGTGCAGTCCTTCCTTGGACAAATCGTCATGATCGGTCTTTGAAAAAACATGGGGATGCCTTCTCTGCATTTTTGCCACGCTCTTCATCACGGCATCGCCGAAATCAAAGGCATTCTGCTGGGCATATTTCTGGGCTATGAGCATGACGCCGAAGACCAGATCTCCCATTTCGTCACAGGCGTCATTAAGATTGTCTTTGCGCACGGCGTCCACAAATTCAAACATTTCTTCAATGGTATATTCTGACAGGGTATGCGGTGTCTGTTCCTTGTCCCACGGGCAGCCGCCGTCTTCAGCAAGGATTTTTTCAATGACTTCGTTCATGGCAAGAATTGCCTGCGTTAATTTATCTGCTTCCATATTTCCACCTGTACATGCTGATAGTTTCCGACAACAAAATCAACCAATTGTTTCATAAAATCCAATAAATACGGAATGGTTGCTGAATTGTTCACCAAAGGGTCGTCCTTCATGAGCCATGAAAGAACAAACGCAATAATGCCTGCAAGGAAAAATCCCTTGAACAAACCGAGCAATGCTCCGAAAAAGCGGTTTATCCAGCCCGTAAACGTTACCTGCATGATTTTGCTTAAAATTTTGGCAATAAGCGCCACACCCAAAAATGTGCCTATGACAATAACGGCAATGGCAAAGGGATAGTTGAGGGAAGATGACGTATACTGCCCGATAAAGCCTGCCACATCCTGTCCGTAATTGCGCAGCAGAAAAATACTCAGAACAATGGCCGCCAGCCCCGAGATTTCTTCAAAAAATCCGCTGTACGCCCCGCGTATGAAAAAAAAGGCAAGCACAGCAATCACAAATATATCAAAATAATTGATACTCATACTGCTCCGAAAAAAAAAGGAACATTGCTGTTCCTTTTCTTATGAGTTATTGATTTGCAATGGCCTTTGGCGAAGCCATCATATAAATCTCGTGCGGATCCAAAATCAGAACTACACTGCCGTCACCCATAATACTTGCTCCTGAAAGACCTTGGATATTGTTGAGATACATGCCGAGGGGCTTGATAACAATTTCCTGTCTGTCAAGAAGCTGGTTCACAACAAGACCTATTCTTCTGTCATTGTCCTGAAGAATAACAACAGAAATAATATCGTTATTCAGGGTTTCTGGCAAGTTTAAAAGTTCGCCCAAATCCACTATGCCCAAAACCTCGCCGCGCAGGGTAACGGCCTTTCTGCCGTTAATGCTGGTCAGGATTTTGCTTTCCAGCTTGGTTGTGGTGGCAACGGCATCAAGCGGAATTGCATACATTTGATTGCCCATTTTGATCATCAGGGCTTCAATAATAGCCAAAGTCAGCGGCAGTGACAGGGTAAAGCGCGTGCCCTGTCCCGGCACGGTATGAATGGCAATATTGCCTTTAAGATTTTTAATGTTGGTGCGCACAACATCCATGCCCACCCCTCTGCCTGAAATATCGGTAACAACCTTGGCTGAGGAGAAACCGGGTGCAAAAATAAGTTCCGTAGCTTCCCTGTCGGTAAGATTTTTTGCCTCTTCAGGAGTAATAATGCCCTTATT
>CALUWZ010000178.1 GCA_944324625.1 uncultured Mailhella sp.
CACGCAGATTTCCCTTATCCCTGCCTACGGAAAGTTCAGCGATAAAAAGCGACAAAAAAGATTTCAGGGCGGTAAGCTCCTCCCTGTTTCTGACTACGGCGGCAGTATATTTATTTTCGGAAACGGCTTCGGCCATAAGTTTTGCGATTCCCGCAAAACCGCTTCTGTGTATGCTCTGTTCTTTTTTTTCGGATAAGACCTGTAATATTTCTGCTGACTTATTCATTCACTTCTCCAGGCAAAGACATATAGCAATAAGTTCTTTTCTTTTCAAGAAATTATCATACAAAATTTTAATTAAAGTTATTATTCACAATTGATAAAATCTATTTACAAAAACAAAATTTTAAGCTAGGAGAAAACAGTTTACTAAAAAAAGGACAGGTTATTATGTTACAGACACCTTTATACGAATGGCATAAGGCCCATAATGCCAAAACAGCTCCTTTTGCAGGCTGGGACATGCCCATCCAATACGAAGAAGGAATTTTGGCAGAACATGCCCACACCCGTGAAAATGCTTCTGTTTTCGATATCTGCCACATGGCACAGTTTGTGGCAAAAGGCCAAGGCGTGACCGAACTTCTGAAAAAAGCCATCAGCCATAACCTTGACACGCTGGCTGTCGGCAAATGCCGCTACGGCTTTTTGCTGACGGAACAAGGCACTGTCATCGATGACTTGATTGTTTATCACCTCGATACAGACCATTATTTCCTCGTAGTAAACGCAGGCTGCGCCGAAAAGGACTTTCTTGCCCTTCAGGAACGCCTCGGCAAAGAAAACATTGAAAACATTTCCCCAAAATCAGGAAAAATAGACCTTCAGGGACCAAAATCATTGGAAGTTCTTGAAAAGCTTACAAAACAAAATTTCCACGACCTGAAATATTTCTCCTTTACCCATATTGAGTACAAAGGCCATAAAATTCTTGTCAGCCGCACCGGCTATACAGGCGAACTCGGCTATGAACTCTACTGCCCGAAAGAAGCCGTGCTTACCCTGTGGGAAGATCTGCTTGCCGTTGACCCCGTAAAACCTGCGGGACTCGGCGCACGCGACACCCTGCGCCTTGAATGCGGACTTGCCCTGTACGGCCATGAACTCAACGAAGAACACACCGTGGCAGAATCCGCCCTTGACGGCATGCTGACTTCAGAAGCTGACTACATCGGCAAAGAACAGGCAAAAATCGTCAAAAACGAAATCCTCGTACCGCTGAAGCTTGAAGGCAGACGCACGGTCAGAAACGGCGATCTGGTCATTAAAGAAGCCGGAAGCAGCGAAGCCATCGGCACCGTGGCCAGCGGTTCCTTTGCTCCTTCCTTGGGCTATGCCGTTGCATTTGCCTTTGTAAAAAAAGAATATGCGGACCGGGAAAACTTTGTGCTCAAAGCAGGAAGAAGCGAAATTGCCGCCCAAAAAACAAGTGCGCCGTTTTACACCAAGGGCACGGCAAGAATCAAGCTTTCTTAAGCATAACTACCTGATAAATCATTAACGATTAACCTAACATAACGGAGACAGTGATGAAAAACCCCGAAAATCTTTTATACGCAGAAAGCCATGAATGGCTCAAAGTTGAAGGCGGCGAAGGCGTAATCGGCATTACCGATTTTGCCCAAGACTCCCTCGGCGACATTACTTTTATCGAACTTCCGCAGGTCGGTGAAAAATTCACCCAAGGCCAAGAAATGGGCACTGTTGAATCCGTAAAGGCCGCCAGTGACATTTATATGCCCTGCGACTGCGAAGTCATTGCCGTAAATGAAGAAGCTGTCAACAATCCCGAACTTGTCAACAAAGACCCCTACGGCAGCGGCTGGCTTATCCGCGTCAGCATCCAAGGCGCAACCGACGGGCTTTTGAATGCTCAGGACTACGCAGGAAAATGTGTTCACTAATCAAAAGACTTCTCCCGCGGGAGAAGTTTTTTTAATGTCATAAAAGGATAAAATATGCCTTATATCCCACATACATCCGAAGAACTGCAGGAAATGCTTGACGTTATCGGCGTAAAAACCCTTGACGATCTGTTTGCAGACATCACCCCCGACATGCGTCCGAAATCCTTCAACCTTCCCGAAGGCAAAAGCGAAGCGGAACTCACTGCTTATTTTGAAGCAATGGCAGCCAAAAACAAAATTGATTTCATCAATTTCCTCGGCGCAGGCTATTACGACCATTATATTCCCAAAGCCGTGGACGCCCTTTCTTCCCGCGGCGAATTTCTGACTTCCTACACACCGTATCAGCCCGAAGTCAGCCAAGGCACCCTGCAGTCCATTTTTGAATACCAAACAGCCGTATGCCGCCTTTTGGAAATGGACTGCGCCAACGCATCTCTTTTTGACGTGGGCAATGCCCTTTTTGAAGCAGGCATGATGGCAGCACGCCAAACCAGAAAAAGAACCTGGGTTGTGGACGGAGCCGTCAATCCCATTTGGCGCAAAATGATCGCCACCTACAGCGCAAAACAGGAAATCAATATTGTCACCGTTCCCCACAAAAACGGCAAATCCGACAAAGAAGCCCTGCTTGCCGCCATTGACGATTCCTGCGCTGCGGTTATGGTGCAGAACCCGAACTTCTTCGGCGCCATTGACGATTTCACCGAACTTTTCAATAAAGCCAAAGAACATAAAGCCCTCGGCATTATCTCCGTATATCCCGTCATGCAGTCCGTGCTGAAAACCCCGGGCGAAATGGGTGCGGACATTGCCGTGGCAGAAGGCCAAAGCCTTGGCATGCCCCTTGCCTTCGGCGGTCCTTACCTCGGCATTATTGCCTGCAAAAAAGATCTTGTCCGCCAAATGCCCGGACGTATTGTCGGCAAAACCAAAGACCTCAACGGCAACGAAGGCTTCGTACTGACGCTTCAGGCCCGCGAACAGCATATACGCCGTGCAAAAGCAACATCCAATATCTGCTCAAACCAAGGCCTCTGCGCTTTAAGAAGCATAATCCACATGTCGCTTTTAGGTCCCGAAGGCCTCAGAAGAACAGCGGAAAACTCCATGTGCCTTGCCCGCAGCCTTGCGGACAAACTTACCAAACTGCAGGGCGTAAGCCTTCTGAATGATGCGCCATACGGCAACGAATTTGCCGTGGTTCTTCCCAAAAATGCCGAAGACATTGCCGAAAAAATGGCAGAAAAAGGCATTCTCTGCGGTTTCCCCGTCGGCCAGTACTACGAAGGCATGGACAATGTTCTGCTTATTGCCTGCACGGAAAAAAATACCGAAGAACAACTTGATATGTTTGCAAATACCCTCGGAGGTCTTTTATGAGAACACTTTTTGACAAATCCGTAAAAGGCCGTATGGCTGTTGTTCCCGCAGCACCGCAAAAACGTGCCGAAGACATGCTTCCGCAAAATCTTCTGCGCACCAAAGAAGCAAAGCTGCCCGAACTTTCAGAACTTGACGTTATCCGCCATTTCACGCAAAATTCCCATAAGAACTTTTCCGTTGACGGCAATTTCTACCCCCTCGGCTCCTGCACCATGAAATACAACGCAAAAGTGCTGGAACATATCGCAGGGCTTCCCGGCTTTACCAAAGTGCACCCCCTTGTTGCCCAGCTCAAACACGGCGAACAATATACCCAAGGCGCTCTGCAGGCCGTTTATGAAGCCGAACAGCTTCTTTGCGAAATCAACGGCATGAAAGCATTCACCATGCAGCCCATGTCAGGCGCCAACGGCGAATTTACGGGCGTAATGCTCATTGCCGCCTATCACAAAGACAAAGGCAACAAAAAAACCAAAATCGTCGTTCCCGACGCTGCCCACGGAACCAACCCCGCCTCTGCCATGATGGCAGGCTACGAAGTGGTGAATATTCCGTC
>CALUWZ010000179.1 GCA_944324625.1 uncultured Mailhella sp.
GAATAATGCCTTGGGTTTTGGAGAGGATGAAGAATGCTTCAATGGCTTCGCTGTCGGTGGCTGTCACATAGCTTGCACGGCCGAGGTCTTTAAGATGGGCATGTTCGGGGCTTACGGAAGGATAGTCAAGACCTGCGGAGATGGAGTAAACAGGGGCAACGTCACCTTTTTCGTCAAGGCATACATAGCTTTTGAAACCGTGCAGAATCGCTTCTTTGCCGTGAACAAGGCTTGCCGCGTGTTCGCCGATTTTGCTGCCTCTGCCGCCGGGTTCAACGCCGACAAGGGCAACATCCTTATTTTCAATGAAATTGGCAAACATGCCTATGGCATTGGAGCCGCCGCCGACGCAGGCTACAACCATGTCCGGCAGGCCGCCGGTCATTTCTTTGAACTGGGCTTTGGCTTCAAAGCTGATAACGGATTGGAAATGGCGCACGATTTCGGGGTAAGGATAGGGGCCGACGGCAGAACCCAAAACATAGAAACTGTCTTTGTCTTTAATATATGCTTCAAGGGCTTCGTCCACGGCTTCTTTCAGAGTTCTTTGTCCGCTGGTGGCTGCAACTACCTGTGCTCCCATCATGCGCATGCGAAGGACGTTGAGTTCTTGGCGCTTAATATCTTCTTCGCCCATATAAATGGTGCATTTGCAGCCAAAAAGCGCTGCCGTTGCCGCTGTTGCCACGCCGTGCTGGCCTGCACCCGTTTCGGCAATAATATGGGTTTTGCCCATGCGTTTGGCAAGAAGCATTTGACCCAAGGCGTTGTTGAGTTTATGTGCGCCGAGGTGGTTTAAATCTTCCCTTTTCAGATAAATATCGGCACCGCCGAGCTGTTTTGACAGATTTTCACAGTAAAATATGGGAGTTGGACGGCCGCTGAAATGTTTGTAAAGGGTATCGAGTTCTTCCAGAAATTCTTTGTCGTCTTTATATTTTAAGAAAAATTCGGCGACTTCATTAAGACGGGCTTTGATGTCATCGGGAACAAACTGTCCGCCGTGACGGCCGTAAAAGCCGGGCTGATTTTCATGTGTGCAGGAATTTTGTGCTTGATTGTTTTGAGCTTGAACGGACATAGTTTTCTCCTTTTTTTTTCCGAACTATGCCGCGTTTGGCTGTAAAAAAAAACGACCGGCATGTTCGGTCGTAATTTTTTTTATGTTGAAATTTGGCTGCAAAAAATCCGACCCGTTATTTTACGAGCCACCACCAAGAGATATATGAGTGTTGTATTTTTTGCGTTTTCATAGTATTACCTGTATCGAAATTTTTTGAACCTGTCAAGCAAAAAGGAGAACTTTGTTATGGGACACAAAAAGAAAGTATATATTGATCCGAAAACCCTGAATTTGCCGCCGGCAGGCTGTGACAGCCATGCCCATATTGTCACGGCTCCCCTGTGGGAAGACAGGGACGCCGTTCTGCGGCGGGCCGAAGAAGCGGGCGTAAAAACCATCGGCGAAGTGCTGCTCGGCCATGCGCAGTATGAGGCTCATAAGGATTATTTTGCGGACAAAGCCAACGTATTTTTCATTTACGGCGTGCATCCCACGGATTTATTGGAAATCAGCGAAAATGAAGCTGAGCTTATTAAAGAGGATATTTTAAAAGACAAACAAGGCGCACGCAAAATCAAGGCAGTGGGAGAAATAGGCTTGGATTATTTTTGGAAAGAAGTGCCGCAGGACCTGCAGCAGGCGTATTTTCGGAAAATGCTGAAACTTGCCAAGGAGTGTGAACTGCCGGTGGTCATTCACAGCCGCGAGGCCTTTGAAGATACCGTGGCTATTCTGCTGGAAGAAGGGTTTCATGAGTATCCTTTGCTGTGGCACTGTTTTGACCGTGACGCAGAATGTGCAGAAATTGTTCTGTCCCACGGCTGGCATATTTCCGTTCCCGGGTCGGTGACGTACAAGGCAAATGCCCATATCCGCGAAGCTGTCAAGTTTATTGACAGAAACAGGCTGCTGGTGGAAACGGACAGCCCGTATCTGTCTCCCGAACCTTGGCGGGGCAAACCCAATGAACCTGCCTATACCGTTTTTACCGCCGAATGCATTGCCAAGGAGCTCGGCGTTGAAACCGCTGAGCTTTGGGAGCAGTGCGGAAACAATGCGCGCAGATTTTTCGGCGTGGAATAAAAAATTGCAAACATGCCTAAAATTAACTAGGTTTTGGCCGAAAATTAAGGTAATCTTGTATAAACATCTTTAAACCGTATGCTGAGGCTGAAATGAAATTTACATTTTTCAGAAAAATGACCCTGATTGTGCTGCTGCCTGTGATTTTGATTTTGGTTGTTATGTCCAATTTCATTTATCATAAATCCAATATTATACTCCGTTCCACTTTGAGCGAAGAAATGGCTTTGATTGCCAAAACCCAAGGCGAGGCACTCCGTGCGTCTGTAATGGCATATCAGGATATGGTTATAGAAGCAGCTCATGCTTCAGCTGTGGTTAATGTTTTGACGGCCTTAAATTCAGGCGAAACATTTGGACTGGAAGAATATAAAAAAGAAGCCGATGCCAAAATTAAGCGCATTGAATCCATGTCATCCGCTTATTTTGGTGTGGGAATTACCGATAAAAACGGGAAAATTATCATGCATTCCAAAGAAACGCGCGTGGGCGATGATTTTTCCGGATATGCATTTATTCAAAAAGCGCTGCAGGGTATGGCACAGCATGAAGTTGTTTCCATTGCGGAGCATCAAAAAGGCCTTGCCGTTGCTGAACCCGTTAAAAACGGCAATACGGCAGTGGGCGCTGTTTTTATTGTTCTCGATCTAAATACCATTGCCAAGGAAACCATTGATTACGTAAGTTTTGCAAATTCAGGGGCCATTGGCGTGCATGACGCAAACGGCGTGCAGATTATGCACAAAAACCGTGATTTCATTGACCTTGAAGAAAAAAATACTTCCTATTTTCAGGAAATGCTCGGCAGAAAAACGGGCGTGATTGAATTTACTTACAACGGTGTCGACCGTGTATGGTCTTTTTACCAGATCCCTTGGCTGAATTGGTATATTACCGCCACAGTGGAACGTGCCGACTTGGATAACGGCGTGCGCGAACTTTTTTGGGCAAGCACTTTTATTTCCTGTTTTTCCATAGGAACGCTGTTTCTGATTATTTTCTTTTTCTCAAGACAGACTTCCAATGCGCTGAAAGGCATTGAAATCATATCAAGTGACGTCAGCAAAGGAAAGCTTCAGCTTTCCGATAACGAGCATAACATTTTGGATACGCTCGGCAAAAGGACTGATGAAATCGGCGGCATGGCTGTCAGTTTCAAACATATGATCGTTGCTCTTATTGATACGATAAAAGAAGCCAAATCCGCGCACCGCAGCGGTATGATTGAAGCAGCCAAAAAACTGGAAAAAATTGTGGAATCTTCTTCCACTGCCACCCAAGAGCTTTCTGCGCAGATTCAGGAAAGCAGCAACGGAGCAGAAATGCAGGCAGACCGCATCGCTTCCACCGTAACTGCTGTGGAAGAGATGAACGCCACTATTTTGGAAGTTACGCAAAATACCGTGCAGACCGCAAAAATTGCCAATGATACCAAACAGCGCGCCGAAGAAAGCGAAGTTGTCGTGGACGATTTTATGAATTCCATCCGCAAAGTGGAAAAAAGCACCGATACCCTGAAAACTGATATGGCGAAACTTTCAGGTCATGTTCAAAATATCAATCAGATTATGGGGGTTATTTCCGATCTTGCGGATCAAACCAATCTGCTGGCACTAAATGCCGCCATTGAGGCTGCGCGTGCGGGAGAGGCCGGCAAAGGTTTTGCCGTTGTTGCCGATGAAGTCCGCAAGC
>CALUWZ010000180.1 GCA_944324625.1 uncultured Mailhella sp.
GATGAAAACGCCAAAGAACGGTTTGAGCGGGAACTCATGGAACTGTCCGAAGAAGACGCAGGCCTTGAACGCATAGAAAAGCATATCCGCGAACTGACCGCAAAAGTGGAAGCGGAAAGTTCTGCCCTGTACGAAGAAAGCCTGTCCAACGAAGCAGGCTACCGCATGAAAAAAACGGAAGAGGAAATCAAAGCCAAATACAACGAATGGCTGGAATTTGCTTTTGCAGCGGAAATTTTGGAACGGGCAAAAAAACAGTATGAAGAAAACAGCCAGCCTGAAATCGTGCGCATAGCGTCGGAATTTTTTGCCCAAATCACCGACGGCGCATGGCAGGACATAAAAGTAAGCCTTGAAGACAGAAGCGTCCGCGTGCTTGACGAAAACAAAAAGGCCCTGCCCGCGGAAATGCTGAGTCAGGGAGCAAAGGAACAGCTCTATCTTTCCCTGCGTCTTGCCCACATCAGGCACCGTTCCCTGACAAAACAGCCCCTGCCGCTTTTAATGGATGATATTTTGGTAAACTTTGACGAAAAGCGCATGAAAAATACCGCCAAAGTGCTGAACCTTATGGTTCGGGAAACCCTTGACATGCACAGCAGCCAGCAAATCCTGTACTATACCTGCCATGAGCGCACTGCGCAAATCCTTCTGGAAACCGTGCAGAACGCCAAACTTTTCCATGTCCGCGACAAAAAAATCTTTGCAGGCTGAGTCATGGAATCAATAAAAAAAGGCCGTTAAAAAACAGCCTTTTTTCTGATATTCCGAAACTGTGCGTACCGTGCGGTCCCGCGGGGAAAATTTTGCACTGGAACGGATTTTGCAAAGCTTTGACGCAAACAGATTATGCCTGTTTGGCATGGGCCTGAAAAAAGGCCGAAAGCAGAACAGCACCTGCCTGCGCCACGTTCAGGGAATCAAATTCCCGCAAAAACGGAACGGACAAAGCGCAGGAACAATGGTTCTGTACGCCCTGACGCACGCCTTTTTCTTCACTGCCGAGCACAAGCACCGCAGGAAAAGACAAAGCAGCCTGCACCTCGGCGTCCAAGGCATTTTTCCCGTGCATATCGGCATAATACACGGTATAGCCCGATTTTCCGGCAAGCTCCATGGCACGGGCAAGGTTCACAACTTCCGCAATGGGCAGTTTTTCCAAACTTCCCGCGGCGGAGCGTGATGCACCCGCCCCCAAAAACGCGCTGTTGTGCTTGGGAACAACAAGCCCTGCCGCACCCATGGCATACATGGTTCTGACAAGGGTTCCCACATTTCCGGGGTCAAGCACCTGATCAAGGGCTATAATAAGCGGAAGAGGAGCCTCAAAGGCTTTTTCCAGCAATGTTTCAAACGGAACATAACTGACCTCGCGAAGACGCACGGCAATACCCTGATGCCCCGCACTGCCGCACAGTCTGGCAAGAACGTCGTCCTCCACCGTGGTATGGCGCACCCCGTGTTCTCTGCACAGGGTCAAAACAGCGGAAACCTCCCTGCCTGTTTTTCCTTTGCGCAGATACAAATGGTCAATTTTGCCGGGATCACTTTCCAAAAGCTCCAGAACGGGCTTCATGCCGGGCAGAATATGTCCTGAATTTTTTTTATTTTTCGGCAAGGTTAAATCTTGTCTATGTTTCGTGTAAGGTGTATACTTTTTTTCCTGCATTGTCTTGTTCCTTTCAGGCAATGGAATATGCATGCAAGCATACTGAATTAAAAGAATAAAACAAGTGTTTTTATAATCCGATTTTAAGGAGAGAATTGTGCGTATTTTTTCCCTTGACAAGCTGAAGCATCTGGCATTGCCCCTTGCGCTCTGCACGGCTCTGACAGCGTGCGGCACCAAGGATTATCAAATGGAAGACAATTACGTTTCCACCAGCGAATCCTTATATGAAAATTACATTGTGAGCGTTGACGAAGAAACGGGGCCGCTCCTTGAACCGGAAAAACAGGCTCTTTTTTCCGTAGGCGAAATTGACAAAAACATTACCGCAGAACAGCTGCGAATTATTGAAAAAGAATACAAGCACTATGTCAAAAACCCCCGCGGCCGCATCACCATCGAACGCTTCATGTACAGGGCAAAACCCTACCTTGCCTATACCAAAAAAGTTTTCCGTGACCGCAATATGCCCGAAGAACTCGCCTATCTCGCCTTTGTGGAAAGCGGCTACCATCCTTTTGCCCGTTCCTCCGCAAGCGCCATGGGCATGTGGCAGTTCATGTCAGGCACGGCGCGTCACTGCGGCCTGACCATTAACTGGTGGATAGACGAACGTCTTGACCCCTACAAAGCAACCAAAGCCGCCGCAAGCTACCTGCAGGAAATGTATGACGAATTCCATGACTGGCACCTTGCCCTCGCAGCCTACAACGCAGGCCCGGGAAAAATCAGACGCGCACTGGAAGAAACAGGCACGGACAATTTTTTTGACCTCATGGAAGCCAACGACAGCATAACAAGCTCCAAAATAAAAATCAAAAAAGAAACGGCCGATTATGTGCCCCGCTTCATCGCCATGGCCAAAATCATACGCAATTTCGATTTGCTCGGCTATGAAGCCAAGGAAAACGACCTCGGCAAAGGCCATAAGGTCATTGCGGAACAGGCCGTTGCAATCAAAGCCCAGCGCGGCTCCGACCTCAAAGCCGTAGCCAAGGCCATGAATATGAGCTGGAGCGAATTCAGGGACTATAACCCCGCATTCCTGCAGACAGTTACGCCCATGAATGCGGACGCCGTATTCTACGTGCCCGTCAGCATGCAGGCAAAAGGCCTTGAAGTCAGCAAAATGAAAATGGTGGCAGGCTGGTCAACCTATACAATCAGACGCGGCGACACCCTTTCAGGCATCAGCAAAAAAACAGGCGTGCCCATTCACGTGCTCCGCCAAGCCAATGCCATAAGCGAACCTCTGCAGATAGGCGTGCGCCTCAGAGTGCCCGGACAAAATACCTATGTGGCTGACAATTCCTCCAAGGAAAGCACCATGGGCAAACGTCCGCAGAAAGACACCAACTATACCGTACGGTCAGGCGATACCTTCGGCGAAATCGCCAACAGCCACGGCCTTACCCTTGCGGAACTCAAAAAAGCCAATCCCCAAATCCGCGACGTAACCAAAATAGCCCGCGGACAAAAAATTTATATTCCCGGCCTTAAACAGAAAAAAACATCCAAAACTCTTGTTGCGGAACAAAAAACAAAACCTGCTGTCAGAAAAAACGCCAATACCGAAAACTTGGCTAAAGAAACCCGAAAACTGGCGGGAAAAACTACGCATTATACCGTAAAATCAGGCGATACCCTGTATTCCATCGCCACAAGGCACGGCCTGTCCGTGGAACAGCTGCAGGCCCTCAATAACGGCATTTCCCCCCAAGGGCTTGCCGTCGGCAAAAAGCTGGCCGTGAGCGGAAAGCCCGCACCGCAGGCCAAACAGCTCCAAGCAGGCCGCAAAACCCCAAAAAGCACAGTGCATACGGTTCAAAAGGGCGATACGGTTTATTCCATTGCCAAGCGCCACGGCCTCAGCGTAAAGCAATTGCAGGCCTATAACAAAGGACTGACCACTGACATTAAAATAGGACAGAAAATTTCCGTGCCGAGCAAGGCTCAGGCCGCTTCAAAAGCCATTGTGCACATCGTGAAAAAAGGCGATACCTTATACAGCATAAGCAGAAACTACAATGTTTCCGTAAACGCAATCGTGGCTTACAACAACCTGAAGGACAACAGCCTTACCATCGGCCAGCGGGTAAAAATCCCAAGCTCCGACTACCAAGTGGCAAGCAGATAATTCTGTTTAAAATTTTCCCAAAAAAAAAGCC
>CALUWZ010000181.1 GCA_944324625.1 uncultured Mailhella sp.
ACAGCAGTTTTTCACGGCGTACCTTGGTATATTTATATTCTCCGCCGGTTTTTACCAAACTTCTGACAAGATCGGAACGGTAAAGTTCTGCGGAAAGTTCTCCTTTTGCAAAGAGTTTTCCGAAAGGATCAAGGGCAACAAGGTCAAGCTCGGCTTTTTCATTTTGGGTCAGAAAAGCCAAATTGCTCTCGGTAAAATACCCCACAACCGCACGTGCGGGAGAAGCATACAAAACATTTTTGACTGTAAGTGAAGAATGGGCATCCTGCACTTCCGCCTGCAGAGTCAGAGCATGGCTTTCACGGATAAGCAGGGAGCTGTCAATTTTTATAACCGCCTTGCCCCTGTCGTCGGTTTGGAACATGCCGAGTTCCTGTGTACTTGCCTTATCCAGCTTTGCGGGATCGTAGAATTTAAACTTCCTGTACTCGCCGTCAAAAGCAAAAGTCATGGGAGTATACATGAGTTTTGCCTTAACCGCCGTATTTGCGGCAGGCGCGCCGAAAAGGTTTTCCGCGGACACGGTAAAGGCAAGATCCTGCAGATCCCTTCTGCCGAACCATTTTTTCGGGCTTGCCATATTATTTTCGACCTGCGCCTTTATGGTATCGGGCACAAAATCCATGACATGGAAATCCTTTGCAGCCAGTACGGAACGGTCGGCATTTTCCACATAGAACGTATATACGCCGTTTACGGCAGTATCGGAAAGTTTAAAAGAAAATTCACCCATGCCTTCAGGGGAAAGCTTTACTTTTTCTCTGGCGGCAATTTGACCGTTGCTTGCATAGACAACGCAGCTGAGCGGAACATTTTCAAAACCGCTTGCCTTAAAATCACCCTGTTTGAGAATAAAGCCCAAGTGTACGGTTTCGCCTGCACGGTACACATCACGCTGGCTGAACGCAAAACCGCTGATACTGTCTTTTACAAAAACTTTTCCGTAGGTATTGACGGTATTTTTCGGACGGAGAGCAAGGCGGTAATCAATATAAGGCAAAATTGCCAAATCGTTTTCATAGCTTGCGGTAACGGCAACCACCTGTTTTTCCCGCTCATAGCCTTTCAGTGACGGCAGCTTCACAAGGCCTCTGCCATCGCTTTTTCCGGTAAACAGCGCAATGCCGTTTGCTCCCAGCACCTGAACTTTTGCTCCGCTTATAGGTTTTTTGCTTTCCAAAGAAACCAAATAAACCCGCACGTTCTCTTCATTGTCATCGGCTTTTAAAATCATGCCTATATCGCTGAGCATAATAAAGCGGGAATCCGAAGCAAGAACCTTGTCTTCTTTTTTTGCCTCAAGGGTGACATGGAAAAGCCCCTTGTTTCTGTTCTGCAAAAACGGATTTAAATCAAGAGACGCAAACTGGGCTTTTTCCTCATTGACAAAAGCTAAAGGCAAAGACCCCGTATGAACAATGCTCATGGGATCAAGCTCATATCCCTGCACTGCGCCGCTGCGGGCCTGTTTCAGCAATGCAACATAGGAATTGATAAATTCGGGACGTATCTGTCTGACGGTATAATCGATTTTTTCGGCATTTCTTGCGTATAAAGACAGTTTTTTGTCACCGTGCAGGGAAAGCAGAGAACCTTTCTGCATAAATTTCACGGTGCTGTCCAAGGGTTTAAACTGCACAAGCAGAGTGCAGTCCCTGTCAATCACAAAATTATCAGGGCCTTTAATCGGCGCTTTAATGGTTATGTATGCGCAGCGGCCCGCTTCAACAGACTCTTTGGGAACCATGGTCAGAAAACGGTTCGGCTCGGCGGCGTCACCAAACAGTTCAAGAGCCAAAGGTTCGGACTTTTTCAGAACATCGGGCGTAATTTCCGCCTGTGACCACCATGTATAGGGAGGATTTTCTTCTGTATCTTTGGTCTGCACTTTTTCACGGGGCAAAAGCACGGCTTCGATTTTGCCGTTTAAATCCTTCGGCAGCACGGGCAGGCTGAATTCCGCAACAATATTTTGCTTTGCGGACATGTCAGGCATGCTCTCCACACCGCTTTCATAACCCGCAAGCTTGAAAATTTCGCTTTTTGCAGGAATTTTTGCAGTAAATTCATAGGTTGCCGCAGTTTTTCCGCCGTTTGCCCCCTGAACGCCGGAAACAAGCACGGCTTTCACTTCTTCGGCTTTTTCACCGACCTTCAGCACGGGAACGGAAAAATGCAGGGTGTTATTGTGAAAACTTGTTTCCATTTCACCCAAAAGAACGGCATTTATATTGGCAGGCCGCAGGGCAACCTTTTTTTCCAGACTTTCGCGGTTGACCTTGTAATTAAAGGAAACAGAACCTGCAATCACCATTTTTTGGGGATCTTCGGGGTCAAATTTAAATTCGGCAGTAAAAACCTGCGGTTTCAGAATTTGGGACGTAAACTGCACGGGCTTTGTCACCACAGTAAGTTTTGGCAGGGATTCTTTGCCGAACTGCACTGTATATTTCGTACCCGGCGTCCACTCTTTTCCGGGATAAAAAACAAGGGAAGAATCTGACTGCCACTGCCATTTTCCTTCCATGGGCGGCGTCAGGCTGATTTGGCCGGCATCGGGCAAAATATCCTGAAAGCGTCTTCCGCAGACGGTCTGCGCATCATCGCCGTATTTTTCCCTGCACAGCTTTTCATCCGCCGTAAAATGAAAATATACGGGATCAGAACCCTGCACCATACGGATAATTTTATTTTCGGCAATTTCGCGCACAGAAGTCTGCTCTGCCAAGTAACGGATATATTCAACGGAATTTTTTGCTTGAACCTGAAAACAAAACGAAAAAAGAAAAAGAAAACACATGAGGGCTGTTTTTTTATTCACAGTCATAGAAAAGCCTCCGAAATCAGCTTATTTCAAAGCTAGAATATAGCCAATAACATTTTTTATGACAAGTTAAAGAATTTTTTTTAAAATAAAAAAAATCAGCCCGTTAGGCTGATTTTCTTTTTTAAGATTAAATTTTCTTTTAACTGTTGTTGCTGATATAATTGTCTGCTTCGTCAATATTTGGAATATGAATGGTTTCAAAGCAGCTGTCTGCCCCTTCGTTCACCTTAATAATTTGGCGCATCATGCGGGTTAAAATACCCTGAGGCCCAAATTCAAACCATTTGCGGACACCGTGTTCATACTGGTTGCAGATGGTTTCAATCCAATACACTGAAGAAGTCATCTGTTTTTTTATGGCTGAACGGAGTTTTTCCGCTTCTGTCAGCGGTTCGCCGTTAATATTGCAGTACACGGGAAATTCCGCATCGCAGAAATCAATATTGCTCAGGAATTTTGAAAATTCCGCAGAGGCTTCCGCCATTAACGGCGTATGGAAAGCGCCGCTTACGGCAAGCGGAATACATTTTCCGCCCACGTTCTGAGCTTTTTCCACAACTTCCTCAAGAGCCTGCTTATGGCCGCTTATGGCAAACTGGCCCGGAGTGTTGCGGTTGGCAAGGCGCACCATTTTGCCTGAACTTTCGGAAACTTCTTTGCAGAAGGTTTCCACCTGCTCGGCATTAAGACGCAGAATGGCATACATGGAGCCTATGCCGTCGGGATCGGCTTCCGCCATTAAACGGCCGCGCAGTGAAACAGCCTGAATGACATCGTCAAGGCTGAGCACCTTGGCTGCGGCAAGCGAACTGAATTCACCGAGACTGTGGCCTGCTGTGCAGGTAGGTTTTATATATGCGGAGGTATAAAGCCACAAAGAAAGGTTTACCACGGTAATGGCAGGCTGCAGATTGCGGGTGTTTGCCATCAGTTCGTTATCATTGCTTTCCCAATAAATTTCACGCAGAGGCTGACCGCTGTATTTTTCTGTTTTTAGCCATAAA
>CALUWZ010000182.1 GCA_944324625.1 uncultured Mailhella sp.
CCAAATCATCGAAGCAAAAGATTTCCGTCTTGCCTATCCTGAAAGTGACGTGTTTGAGGTCAATTCCGGCATATACCTCTGCGACGCAAAAATTCTTCTGGACTTTCTGCCCAAGCTGTCCAGTTCCAATGCAGGCAAAGAATATTATCTTACCGATATAGTGGGCATGGCAAAAGAACAAAATATTCCCTGCGAAGCTTTTTGCTTTGAACACGCCGAAAGCCTGCTGGGAGTCAATAACCCATTGGAACTCTGTGAAGCCGAAAAAATCCTTCAAAACGAAATCAACAGCGCACTCATGCAGAACGGCGTTGTTCTGCACAGCCCCGAAAGCATACGCATCAGCCCCTTTGCCAAAATCCACAAAGGCGCGGAAATTTACGGCCCCTGCGAAATTTACGGAAAAAGCGAAATAATGCCCTTTACTTCCGTTGAATCCCACTGCGTCATAAAAAATACCCGTATCGGCGAAAACTGCACCGTGAAAAGTTTCTGTCATTTTGAAGACGCAAAAGTAGGAAACAATGCCAAGCTCGGCCCCTATGCCAGACTTCGGCCGCAGGCCGATTTAGCCGATAATGTCCACCTCGGCAATTTTGTGGAAATCAAAAAAAGCACCGTGGGCAAAGGTTCCAAAGTCAATCACCTTTCCTATATCGGCGACAGCATTGTAGGCTGCGACGTCAATGTGGGCGCAGGCTGCATTACCTGCAATTATGACGGCAAAAACAAATACCAAACCGTTATCGAAGACAATGCGTTCTTAGGTTCAAACTGCGCTTTTGTTGCCCCTGTAAAAATTGCCAAAAATACCCTTGTGGGTGCAGGTTCCGTCATTACCAAAGATACCGAAGAAAATTCCCTTGCCATTGCCCGTGCAAGGCAGACGGTCATAAGGAAAAAATAAATCTGAAGCAGGTTCACGCAGCAGACAAAATCCAAACATACGCCGGTTTCCCGTGCCTTTCGGCATGACATGCTGACGCCGGATTTAATATGTGTTTCTATGTATCCCAGACAAGCAAAAAGCCCCTGACGGGGCTTTTCTCATAAAAATAAATCCCGAACCATGTTCGGGATTTGTTATTTTTCTTACAGCCATTTGAAATAATTTTTCCAAGAGCCTTCTTTTTCTTCGCGTTCTTTTTCGGACGCACCTTCCCTGAATCTGATATAGGACGCATCAGCCTGTTTTTTGGCATATTCGTACACATGTTCAACATCGGGATATTGTTCCATAATGCGTGTATAACGGTTGTAGGCGGCTTCATAGTTGCCCATGTTCCAGTACACGTTGCTGATAAAAATTTCCCGTTCGGCAAGCAGAGTGCGGCAGGTTTTCAGCTCCTGTTCCGCAAGAACTGCATATTCCGTATCCGGATATTCATTAAGCACGCGGCTGGCATATTCTTCCGCTATTTTCACGTTGGTGGATGCCCTGTCGATTGAACGGTAGCTCAGCCGAAGAGAACGGGCGGCCTGCAAAAGCACATAGGGAATGGCTTCATGGCGCGGGTGCATATTTTCAAAATCGCGGTACGCATCCGCCGCATCAAGATAATCCTCATTGAGATACAGGGCATCAGCCAAACCGAGTTCGGATTCCACCACATAAGGACTGAAGGGATAATTATCTTTAATATCCGTAAAAAGCGTTGCGGCTTTGCCATATTCTTTCATTTGCATATGTTCCACAGCCACTTCGAATTTTTCCTGAACAGTGTCCGTGGGGGCTTCCATAAAATATTCGTCAATAACGCCGCCGCAGCCTGTCAGAGAAAAACAGAGTATTAAAGAAAGAAAAATTTTATGCATTCAAATGCTCCAAATAGCGAATGGCAGAGCTTGCCGCCGTTGCACCGTCACCCACGGCCGTGCAGACCTGACGGCAAAGTTTTGCCCGTATGTCGCCTGCGGCGAAAATTCCGGGAATTTTGGTCTGCATTTCCTGATCGGTAATCAAAAAGCCCTGTTCGTTGCGTTCAAGTTCCGCAGGAGCAAACTGCGCATTGGGCACATGACCGATGTAAACAAAAAGACCTTCTGCGGCAATTTCGCGTTTTTCACCGCTTTGCACGTGACGAACCACAACTTTTTTCAGATTTGGCTCACCGTCAAGACTGTCAACAACACAGCTTGTCACAAGTTCGATCTTTTCAGGCATGGAACGGATTTTATCAAGGTAAATCTGCGTTCCCCTGAATCCTTCACGGCGGTGGATTATATATACTTTATTGACAATACGGGAAAGATACAGCGCTTCTTCCAAAGCTGCATCGCCGCCGCCGACAACCGCAACGTCAAGGCCACGGTAGAAATTGCCGTCGCACAGTGCGCAGTAGGAAACGCCTTTGCCCTTGTACATTTGTTCTTCTTTAATGCCCAAGGGACGGTTTCCCGCACCGGTAGCGATAATTACGGCACGGGCTTTAATGTCTTCGCCTTCCTGCATGTGCAGAATGTGCATTTTACCGTTTTCTTCGGTGCTTTCCATAGAAACCACGTCGCCGCGCAGTCTCTGCACGGGATACGCATCCGCGTGGGCAGAAAAAAGATCAGCCAGTTCATAGCCTTTGACCCCTTTCGGAAAGCCAAGGTAATTTTCGATTTCTGAAGTGCTGAGAACCTGACCGCCCGCACTGTTCCTTTCGATAAGCGCTGTTTTAAAACCTGCGCGCACCAAATAAAGCGCGGCATTCAGGCCCGCAGGGCCCGCACCGACAACAACTGCATCAAAAGCCTGCATATTAAAAAGCCTTGTTGATCATTTGCAAAATATTGTCTTTAGCCACGGCGCCGGTAACCTGATCAACAACTTCACCGTCTTTGAACATGATCAAAGTAGGAATTGCGCGGATTCCGAAACGGCTGGGTGCGGCCTGAGCTTCATCGACATTTACTTTGCATACGGCCACTTTGCCTTCAAATTCTTTGGAAATTTCGTCAATAATAGGAGCAACTGCACGGCATGGTCCGCACCATGGAGCCCAAAAGTCTACCAATACGGGAAGTTCGTTTTTCAAAACCATAGCATCAAAATTTGCGTCATTAACTTCAATAGCCATATTTTTTCTCCTTTACTCACAGAGTAACGTATAAATTTCAATAGAAAGAGTTTAAGGTTAAAGTCCTTTTCTGTCAACTGCCGTCAGAGAAGTACAGACAATTAATTTGCATGTATTTTTTTATAATCATTGGGAATGGGCTTGCCCCTTGCAATGGCTGTCAGCCCTATATCATGGCAAAGCCCCATGCGGGCAAGAAGATATCCCGTGTACGCGACCATTATGCCGTTGTCGGAACAAAAAGCATTTTTCGGAATATACAGGGGAAGACGGCATTCTTCCGCAAGTTCTGCAACCTGCCTGCGCACAAAGCTGTTTGCGGCCACTCCGCCAGCAACCGCAATGCATGACGGCTTAAATTCCGCCATAACCCGTTTTGCCTTGATGACCAATGTGTCTGCCATGGCATACAGGTAGGAGGCGGCACCGTCTTTGGCTTCCTGCGGAGCTTCTTCAAAAAATTCATCGGTATATTTTTGGCCTATGCCGAGCAGAGGCAGTTTTGCATTGCCATGCTCTTCAAGCCACAGGGCAGCCGCGGTTTTCATGCCGCTGAAACTGAAATCGTAATTATCGTTTTTGGTGTAAGGCCGGGGAAAAAGTTTTTTGTCCGCAGTGCCGAGCCTGCCGAGCTTATCCAAATACATGCCCCCGGGATACGGAAGACCCAGTATTTTCTCGAATTTATCACAGGCTTCGCCTGCGGCATCGTCCAAAGTTTTGCCGAGTACCTGCATATCCACGGGACTGTTCATCTTTATCAAAT
>CALUWZ010000183.1 GCA_944324625.1 uncultured Mailhella sp.
ATATCTTCAGTTTGCTGACAGCGGATAATGCCTAACTTTTTCATAACACACTCCTTGCTTATAAAATCAATATGAATAGATAATGATATCAAAAAATTGCAAAGTCAATCAAAAGAAAAAAAATTTTTTGGGGCCATAAGCCTTTGACTTCTTATGGCAAAACGGTTTAGTATAAGGCTTTGCAAATTATTTTGCACAAGGGAGATACCATGTCCATTATCTACAAAAAAAGCGCTTCCCGCACTCTGTCAGTGGAAGAACGCGATCAGCCGCAGCTGTACCGCGAAGCATTCCCTTATTCAAAAATCGGCCGCATAGAATTTGATGACATTATCATTCCGCCACGGCCTGCAAATCCGTTTTTTATTACAGACACAACATTCCGCGACGGCCAGCAGGCCCGTCCCCCATACAGCGTAAAACAAATAGCCCGCATGTTTGACCTGCTCCATAAACTTGGCGGCAAAAGCGGTCTTATTCAGGCATCTGAATTTTTCATGTATTCTCAAAAAGACCGCAAAGCCATTGAAACCTGCCGTGCAAGAGGCTACCGTTTTCCCCGTGTAACCGGCTGGATTCGTGCCAATATTGATGATTTGAAAATTGCCCGCGACATGGAATTTGACGAAGTGGGCATGCTGACCAGCGTTTCAGATTACCATTTATATTTGAAACTCGGCAAAAACCGCACAACCGCCATGAACGATTACCTCAAGCTCGTGGAACAGGCACTGGAATGGGGCATTGTTCCGCGCTGCCATTTTGAAGACGTAACACGTGCGGATATTTACGGATTCTGCCTGCCCTTTGCCAATAAACTCATGGAATTGTCCAAACAGGCCTCCATGCCCGTAAAAATCCGCCTCTGCGACACATTGGGCTTCGGCGTTCCTTACAGCGGAGCAGCCCTTCCGCGCTCCGTACAGCGCATAGTCCGCGCCTTCACCGATGAAGCGGGAGTTCCGGGAGAATGGCTGGAATGGCACGGCCACAACGATTTCCATAAAGTGCTGGTCAACGGCGTAACCGCATGGCTTTACGGCTGCGGCGCCGTCAACGGCGCACTGCTGGGCTTTGGGGAAAGAACGGGCAATCCGCCCCTTGAGGCCTTGGTTGTGGAATATATTTCCCTGACCGGCAACGACGAAGCAGCCGATACCACCGTTATTTCCGAAATTGCCGAATTTTTTGAAAACGAGCTGGAATACCGCATTCCGCCCAACTATCCCTTTGTGGGAGCGGAATTCAATGCCACCGCCGCAGGCGTGCACATTGACGGTTTGGCCAAAAATGAAGAAATTTACAATATTTTTGATACAAAAGCCATTTTGGGCCGCCCTGTTCCGATTATTATTACCGACAAAGCAGGCCGTGCGGGCGTAGCATACTGGATTAACCACCATTTCAAACTGGAAGGGGAAAACAAAATCAGCAAACAGCACCCTGCCGTAGGCAAGCTCTATAATGAAATTATGAAGGCTTATGAAGCAGGCCGCAACACGTCATTCTCCACCCAAGAAATGACCGTGCTTGCCAAACGCTACCTGCCTGAACTCTTTGTCACGGAACTGCAGAAAATCAAACGGCTTGCAGGAAAGCTTGCCGCTCATATCATCACAAAACTTGCAGGCGTGTGCGTAGCTGAAGAAGGCAATGAAGAAACCATAAAAGCCATGAACCTTTTCGTGGAAAATTACCCCTTTATCCAATTCCTGACCCTGAGCAACAGCAAAGGCGAACTTCTTGAAGCCGTGATTACCGACCCGAGCTATCAGGAAAAATACGGCAATCTTCCCAAAAAAGGCTATGATTACTCCAACCGGGAATGGTTCCAAAAACCCATAGCCACAGGCAAACTGCACATCAGCGATTTATACCAGTCCCAATACACGGGCAAACTGATTATCACCGTTGCCATGGCAGTTACCAATGACAGCGACGATATCACGGGCGTTCTTTCCGCAGACATTCAGCTTGAAGAAATCCTGAAACGCGAAGCTGAACTGGAAGCTGCAGAACGTGCAGAAAACATTGAAGAATAAAAAACAGAGAACAATATGAAAAAAATTCTTATCACTTTTTTGGTGCTTTTCTTGGCTCTGCCGGCAATTCCTTTTGCCGCCAAAGCCGAAAAACTTGATAAAGAAGCCTTTAAAGCCATGCTGACGGAAGTTCTGAAAGAAAATCCCGATATTCTTTTTGACGTCATGAAAGAATATGACAGTGAATTTATCAATGCCATAACAACAGCCTCCGAAACAGCACGTACCAGCGAGCTGGAAAACCAGTGGCAGAAAGATTTAAAAAACGTCAAAACCTTCTCTTCTGCAGGCCGCCCCGCCCTCGGAAATAAAAATGCCCCCAACACACTGTATATTTTTTCTGATTTTCTGTGCTCTTACTGCCAGAAAACAGCAGGAATAGTGGAAAGCTTTGTCAAAGAACACAAAGAAGTCAATCTGGTATTCAAAGCGTTCCCCAAAAATGAGGACAGCAAAATTGCCCTGCGCTGGTTCTACCTCATGTACCAAAAAGACCCCAAAAAAGCATGGCAGCTGCATGACACGGTATTTGTCCATCAGCAGGCCTATGCCGCAGGTCCCCTTGCCGTACTGAAAGAAATTGTCCGCCAGCAGGGTTTTGACCCCGAACAATTCATGAAGGAAGTGGAAAACCAAAAAGCAAACCTTGACGCACTGATTAATGAAGACATCAAGGAAGCCAAAAAATACCATGTGGAAGGCACGCCTTACATGTTCATCAACAATATTGTTCTTGTGGGCACACAAAATTTAACCACTTTAGAAAGCGCACTGAAATATTCTTTGAAATAATATGAGCCCAAGTCCCTGCAGTATTGTAACAATCGGCAACTTTGACGGTGTTCATCTCGGACACCGTTATATTATCGAGCATTTAAAAAAATTCGCCTCTTCCCATGCTTACAGGGAAAAATTTTTTGGCGAAAATCCCGATCTTTTAAAGCAGTATCGGCTGGCTCCGGAGATCAATCCGGCCTCCTGCCTTATTACCTTTAAACCCCATCCTGCGGAAATTCTGGGCAATAAATTTTTCATTCCGCTGATGACCTATGAAAAACGCCTTGAAACCTTAAAAAGCTTCAACCTGCACACAGTGGAAGAAATCCCCTTTACCAAGGATTTTGCCAATAAATCCGCTGACGCTTTCTGTGCCGACTTGGTAAAAAAATACAATATGGCCATGCTGTTCATAGGTCATGACCTTAAAGTCGGACATGACAGGGCCGGAAGAGAAAAACTTATGGAAATCGGCAAAAAAATGGGTTTTGCCGTTTATGCCCATGATGCGCTGAAACAGGAAAACACGGACGGCAGCAGCGCAGTCATAAGCTCGACAAAAATTCGGGAAGCCCTGCTTTCTTCCGATATTCCGAGAGCAAACAGCATGCTCGGCTATGCCTACAGCCTTTCGGGAAAAGTCCGGCACGGGTTCAGCCGCGGCGGCAAACTCTTGGGCTTTCCCACGGCAAACCTCCTTGAAGATACCTTGGTTGTGCCCAAAAACGGAGTTTATGCTACCAAAGCAAAAATTTTTGATCCCCGTTTTCCGCAGGAATTTCACGCCATGACCAATATCGGCTGCAATCCGACGTTTGACGGCAAAGTCCGCAGCATTGAAACCTTTATTATAGATTTTGACGCGGACATTTATGACTGCGACATAGAAATTTCTTTTTACAAATTCCTGCGGGAAGAACAAAAATTCAGCTCTCTGCAGGAACTTACCGCGCAGCTGAAAAATGATGTTCAGAACGCGCAAAAGGTTTTAACA
>CALUWZ010000184.1 GCA_944324625.1 uncultured Mailhella sp.
TGCCTTTGCCGCTGTTCTGCTTTCCGTTCAGCCTGTCAGGGCTTTTTCTGTTTCCGCACCCGAAAAAGTCAGTCAGGGCCGCGGCTTTTTAGTGACAATTTCCCATGACAGCGCCTTTTCGGGCAAAATACTTTGGCACAAAAAAGAAATCCCCTTTTACGGCAAAAAAAATACCCCTGCGCAAAATGCAGAACATGCCTATGAAACAAAAATTCTTTTGGGCATGCCCATAGACGCAGTCAAAAAACAAAGCCTGCGCATTATTTCAGACAGCCTTGCCGGCAAAGAGCTTTCACGCAGCATTACGCCCCTGAAAGTAAACTGGGTAACGCACAAACTCAGCGTGGCGCCCAAATATGTGCAGCCGCCCAAAGAAATTCTGAATAAAATACAAACAGACAGACAAAAAACATTAAAGGCACTTGCCGTCATCAGCCCCGAACCGAAATGGAAGCTGCCCTTTGTCCGTCCTGTCAAAGGCACCATAAGCGGTTCCTTTGCCGCACGCAGAATTTTCAACAATGAACCGCGTTCACCCCATCTCGGAACAGACATGCGCGGCGCCATAGGCACAAGCATACTTGCCATGGCTGACGGCGTGGTTCTTTTGGCGGAAGAGCAGTATTTTTCCGGAAATGCCGTTTGGATTGACCACGGACAGGGCGTAATTTCCATGTACGGCCATCTGTCAAAATTTGCCGTAAAACAGGGCGATATCATTAAACAGGGACAAAAAATCGGAGAAGTGGGCGCCACAGGCAGAGTTACCGGCCCGCACCTGCATCTGGGACTGTATATTCAGGGCGTTGCAGTTGATGCCGTTCCGTTTTTCCGAACCGATCCCTTGGAATGCATCGGCGGCCCGACAAAAGAAGAACCCAGACCGCAGCCAAAGCAAACCCCCAAAAAATAGAGGCAGATATGGCTAAAGAACAGGCAAAAAACTTTGAAGGCAGAATGGACAGGCTGCAGGAAATAGTCGCGCTTCTCGAAGAAGGCGAAATCTCCCTTGCAGACAGCGTCAAACTGTATAAAGAAGGCCTTGAGCTTTGCTCCAGATGCAAAGAAGAAATAGAAAAAGCCAAACATGAAATAAAAATTCTGCAGAATGACGAGCCCGAAAATTTTGAATCGGGCATAAACCATGCGTTTCAAGCGTCAGACAATATTTTTGCAGACAGTGAATAAAGAGAAAACCATGCATACAGCACACGATATTTTTCTGAAAAATTTTACGGTTCCCGCAGAATACATGAATCTTTTTGAAGAAGTTTACCTTCAGAAAAACCAAAACAAAAAAGCAGAACTGGACAGCCTGCACAAAGAAATCATGAAAAAACGCCTGCAGGCCGTTGAAAGTGTTTTGGAAACCATGCTCCTTGACGAAGAAATCCCTGCAAGACTGTCAGAAGCCATGCGCTACAGCCTCATGGCAGGCGGCAAGCGTCTGCGGCCCATTCTCTGCCTGTCCATGGCAAAGCTCTGCTCCGCCTCCTGCAAAGAAGAAAACGCATGGCTTTACGCCATTCCCTTTGCAGCAGCGCTTGAAATGATTCATACCTATTCCCTTATCCATGACGATTTGCCTGCCATGGACAATGACGATTTAAGACGGGGAAAACCAACCTGCCACAAGGCTTTTGACGAAGCTACGGCCATTTTGGCAGGCGACGGGCTTTTGACCGACGCTTTTTACTACATGGCAGACTGCCCCCTTCCAAGCCAAAACGTACTGCCAAGCCTTCAGCTTATTGCCAAGGCAGTCGGTTCCCAAGGCATGGTCGGCGGCCAAATGCTGGACATGGAAGCAGAACGGCGCAAACTCAATCTTGAAGAGCTCTGCATTCTGAACGCAAAAAAAACGGGTGCCCTCATCCAATGCGCCTGCCTTTCAGGGGCAAGCCTCATGGGAGCAAGCACCAACACCAAGGAATACATAAAAGAATACGGCACCAATATCGGCATTGCTTTCCAAATCATTGATGACGTTCTTGACATTGTCGGTGATTCCAAACTGCTCGGCAAAAATACGGGCAGTGACGAAGCCAATCAAAAATCCACGTGGCCTTCACTCATCGGCATTGAGGAAAGCAAGAAAAAAGCGGCACAATACTGCCAAGACGCCGTAAAAAATATCCAAGACCTTGCAGAAAAAGAACATTTCCTGAACAAAGGAGAACAGTATTTCCTGCAGAAAACCGCCCATGACATGGCATACAGAGTATATTAATGAGTGATTTCAACATACCGGAAAGCTTGCTTGACGATAATCTGCCTTACAGCATTCAAAGCATGAGCCTTGAAGAAAAAGGCAAACTTGCCCGAGACATACGCCAGACCATTATTCAGGTCGTTGCCAAAAACGGCGGGCATTTGGCCCCGTCCCTCGGCGTAGTGGAACTGACCCTTGCCCTTTTGTCTGTTTTCAACCCGTCCCGCGACCATATTATCTGGGATGTGGGACACCAGTGCTACGCATGGAAACTTTTGACCAAAAGAGCAAAAAATTTCAAAACCCTGCGCCAGCTGAACGGCCTTGCGGGCTTTCCCAAAATCAGCGAAAGCCCCGAATTTGACCACTTCGGCGTAGGCCACGCCTCCACCAGCATTTCCGCAGCCCTCGGCATGGCCATGGCAAGAGATTTAAACGGCACCAATGAAGATGTGGTGGCTGTCATCGGCGACGGCGCCCTGACGGGCGGCATGGCCTACGAAGCGTTAAATCAGGCAGGCGGCCTGAAAAAACGCATGATTGTGGTGCTCAATGACAATGAAATGTCCATTTCCCATAATGTCGGCGCTCTTTCCCAATTTCTGAGCCGAAATCTGGCGCACAAAAATTTCCTGAATTTTAAAGACGTTACAGGAAAATTTTTGAAGAAAATCCCCAAAATCGGCGATACCCTGTACGATATTGCCGACAGAGGCGAAAAAAGCTTCAAGGCCTTTTTCACTCCGGGCATGATCTTTGAAGGACTCGGCTTCAACTACATAGGCCCCATCGAAGGCAACAATCTGGACGAGCTCATACGCCACCTGCAAATTGCCAAGGAAGCGCAGAAACCAATACTTCTGCATATACGCACCAAAAAAGGACTCGGCTATCCGCCTGCGGAAAACAATCCGTCACGCTTCCACCGCGTGCCCGGCTTTGAACCCGAAACAGGCCTTGTGCCCTCTCCCAAAATTAATGCCGAACAAGGCCCCGGCTTTACCAAGATTTTCGGGGCAAGCCTGTGCAGGCTTGCGCAGGAAGACAAAAAAATAGTCGGCATCTGCGCAGCCATGCCCGACGGCGCAGGCCTTGGGGAATTCCGTTCCCGTTTTCCCGAACGCTTTATTGACGCAGGCATTTGCGAAGAACACGCCGTCACCTTTGCGGGCGGCATGGCAACACGCGGCTTCAAGCCTGTTGTGGCCATTTACTCCACGTTTTTGCAAAGAGCCTATGACCAGCTCATCCATGACATTTGCCTGCAGAACCTGCCCGTGGTCTTCTGCCTCGACAGGGCGGGCATAGTCGGCGAAGACGGCCCCAGTCATCACGGTGTTTTTGACTTGACATATCTTCGCTCCATTCCGAACATGCACGTGCTTGCCCCCCGCGACGAAGGCGATCTGCCGGACTGCCTGTATACAGCCCTGCACATGAACTGCCCCGTAGCCATTCGGTATCCGGCCATGCCTACCCACGCCAAAATCAGCGAACACAGCGGTTTCAAACTGCTGGAAAAAGGCAGA
>CALUWZ010000185.1 GCA_944324625.1 uncultured Mailhella sp.
CATGGGAAATGAGCGTCAATTCCGTTATGGGCTCGGCTTTTCCGTTTGTTTGCCGAAAACATTGGGAGTGAACCAGATCCCTTGTTCCAGCGGTTGCAATGTGCAGAATTTTTCCTTCTTCGGCATAAAAGTTATTGGCCAGTGCCTGCATATAGCCAAAACCTGCCTGCAGTCCGCCGTTGGCGCGGGACAGGGCTGCGGCTATGGTGGCGGTGATGCGTATGCCCATGAAGTTGCCGGGTCCTGTGCAGGAGGCGATTTTTTTTATTTGGCTCGGCAAAAAGCCAAGTTCGCCGCAGGCATTTTTTATATGCGGAAGAAGACAGTCCGAGCCGTTTTTCTGTGGTTCGCTTTCTTCGGCATAAAGGAGCTGATTATCCTGCAGCAGCAAAAACTGCAGGCGTTTTTCCGACGCATTGAGGATAAGGGTCAGTTCTTCCATGGAGCACCTTATTTAAACCAGCGCATAATGTCGTTGAAGGTTGCAAAAACCATAAGAGCAATGAGCAGAAGCGCACCGAGCTGCATGAGCCGTTCCTGCAGTTTTTCGGGGACAGGTCTTCTGATAATCATTTCCACAAGGCAGAAGAAAATCAGGCCGCCGTCCAAAATCGGAATGGGCAGGAGGTTGAGCAGACCGAGGTTGACGCTTATGAGGGCAGCGAGAAGAAGAACGGAAATAAGGCCGTTTTCTGCCTGTTTGGCAATCATTTCGCCGATAAGCAGGGGGCCGCCCACGGAATCTGCGGAAACAGAGCCCGTAATCATTTTCTTAAGTCCGGTCAGAGTCAGGACAATCATATCCCATGACTGGGTTACGCCTTGTCTGAGGGACGCCGCGAAACCGAGTTCTTCGGTGCGCACCGTGCCGAGCGGCTGTATGCCGATAAGCCATGCCGTTTCTTCTTCGCCGAAAATATTGGTGCGGGGCATTTTTTTGGGAGTAATGACAATGTCTTGTGTTTCACCGTTGCGGTCAATGGTGAAGGTCATGGCCTGTCCGTTTGAACTGTTCACGATTTCAGGTACCTGATTCCAAGAGTTCACGGGGGTTCCGTTGACGGCGGTAATCAGGTCTTTTGCCTGCAGGCCTGCCTGCACGGCAGGTGAATCGGGTATCATAAGCCCTACTTGGGGCAGTAAAATGTTCATGCCGGAAGTAAATGCCAGCAGGGTATAAATGGCCCATGCCGTCAAAAGATTGGCAAATGGCCCTGCAAAGGCAAAATATATGCGCTGCCATGCAGGTCTGTTGTTGACGGCTTCTTCTTGGGTAAAGCCGAGTTCTTCCACTTCATTGCTGTATTCGCCGACGGAGGCCACATAGCCGCCGAAGGGAAACGCCGCAATCTGATAGGTTGTTTTGCCTTTTTTTATGCCCCAGATTTTCGGGCCCATGCCGATGGAAAAGGTGACAACGCCGACTCCAAGGGATCGGAAGGCAAGAAAATGCCCCAGTTCGTGAATAAAAATCAGGCCGCCGAGCACCAGAATAATGGCAATGGCGGAATCCAGATGAGAAAATATCGAAAGAATAAAATCCATAGCGTATTATAGGTTAAAGGTTAATGCCATGCTTTGGCAAGGCTTCTGATATATGAATCCCTTTCTTCTATTTGAGCCAGAACCGTATCGGGAGCTGAAGAAAGGAGGGGAAGTTTATCCAGTTTTGCGGCTTGATCGAGCATGGCACGGATAAGCAGGGGAATTTGCAGGAAGCCGATTTCCTTGTTTAAAAAGCGTTCCACAGCTATTTCATTGGCCGCATTGAGTTCAATGCTCAAATTGTCCCCATAGGCCTGACAGGCAAGGTCAAGGCAGGGAAAGAGCGTTCTGTTCGGTTTATCAAAACTAAGGCTTTGTGCGGTTAAGTCAAGGCTTGGCATGGAATTATTTTTTTGCGTCAGCATGCGGGGATAGGAAAAAGCCGCGCAGATCGGCAGTTTCATGTCAGGCACGGCAAGCTGGGCCGTTACGGAACCGTCCTGCCAAGACACAAGGGAATGGACAACGGACTGCGGGTGTACGACAACGTCCACTTGGGCAAGCTGTACGCCGTAAAGGTGGCAGGCTTCAATGACTTCCAGCCCCTTGTTCATGAGCGTTGCAGAATCAATGGTGATTTTTGCGCCCATTTTCCAGTTGGGGTGTTTGAGGGCGTCTTCTACGCTGACGTGCTGCAAATATTCAAGGTCTTTGCCGTGAAAAGGCCCGCCTGATGCCGTAAGGATGAGGCTTTTGGGCATGTGTTTCAGGGCAGTTTGGCTTTGAATGCCGCCTGTCTGAAAATGCGGCGCAAGACACTGAAAAAGGGCATAATGTTCGGAATCAACGGGGATTATGGCAGCATTTTTGGCATAGGCAAGCTGCCGTATGTAAGCTCCTGCAAGAACAAGGGATTCCTTGTTGGCAAGTGCTACGTGCTTGCCTGCGCTGACAGCGGAAACAGTGGCGGAAAGGCCTGCGGCCCCCACCTGCGCTGAAAGCACAATGTCGATTTCAGGCAGGGAGCTGATTTCTTTATAGCCCTGTTTTCCGCAAACAATGACGGGACGGTAGCCGCTTTTTAAAAGGGTTTTGAGTTCGGGTATGTCTTCTTCCTGCAGAACAGCCAAATAGGGCGGCTGAAATTCATTGGCCTGCTGCGCCAGCTTTTGAATGTTTTTTCCGCCTGCCAAGGCATAAACGCGGAAATATTCTTTGCTTTCGCGCACCACATTCAAGGCATTGGTGCCGATGGTTCCCGTGCTTCCCATAAGTGCCAGACGCTTTGGAAAAGACGCGGAAATATTGGAAAGGGAACTGATGTACTGCATATTACAATGCTCTTAAAAGAAGGGTGAAAAGTTCAAAGCCGGCAATGGTGAAAATAAGGCTGTCCGTTCTGTCCAAAATGCCGCCGTGTCCCGGAAGGATTTTGCCGGAATCTTTAATATTGACGGTGCGTTTAAGGCCAGATTCAAAGAAATCGCCCATCTGCGCCAAAACACCCAAAATGATGCCGTACAGTATAATGACGGGGAAACTTGCCTGAACCACGGCATGGGCATAAGAAAAATAAAGCATAACCAATACGGAAGCCAAAAGTCCGACCGCACAGCCTTCCGCGCTTTTTTTGGGGCTGACCGCCACCCAGATTTTGTGCCTGCCGAAGGAAATGCCAGCAAAATAGGCAAAGGTGTCGGACGCAATGGGGATAAGCGCCACAAGGATTTGCTGGGTAAAGGAAAATTTGCTCATAAAGCTGAAGATGACGGGAAGATATATAAAGGATACAAACCCGAGGGCGGCACGTTTCATGTTGTCCATGGCATTTTCATGGGAAAATTTTGCCAGTGCCGCAAAGGAGCTGATGAGCGCTGCCGTGCCTATTCCGAACAGCGGATTCAAATCGGGAAGATACCAGCCTGAAAGCAGGTGAAGGACGCCGAGAAAACAGTAAAAGATTTTGAAAGCATATTCCCTTTTGGGGTAGAAAAGAGATAAAAATTCCCATTGGCCGAGCAGGGAAACCGCACAGATGAAATAAAAAACAGCCGTGCGTCCCAGATAAATGACCAATGCAAGAATTAACGCCAAAACAACAGCTGTTTGAACGCGGGGTTTGAGAGAAGAAAATTTGGAGTCAGCCATGGTTTTTCCTTATGCGTCAATTTTTCCAAATCGGCGTTTTCTGTTTTGATATGCCAAAAGGGCTTTTTCAAAGTCTTCTGCCGTAAAATCGGGCCAATAG
>CALUWZ010000186.1 GCA_944324625.1 uncultured Mailhella sp.
ATTGGTCAGTGGAAAGTTATTTTGTTTTGTGCTGATGGGATGCCGTGATTTGGCCGAAGCCTTGGCAGAAAATACAGCTGTAAAATTTTCGTCCGTATATTGGCGGACGGAACAGGTTTTGGGTACGCAAATTCGGTCTTGGCTGAAATGCAGGCATAAAAAAAGGCCGGGCGGTCCCGGCCTTGTATTTTGAAATTACCGTATCGGATTAGTCGTCGGCAGGAGTGTCCTTTACTCCTTTTTTGGCAAAAGCAAGGAAGCATCCGAGAGCGATTACGGCGCCTGCAATGCCGATCATGTCGGAAACAGAGGTGGAAAGGCCGAAACCGAGGCTTTTGTCAACGCAGATATAGGTAACGATAACTGCGGTCATAAAGGTAGCGGGAAGGCTTGCGATCCAGTGCAGACGGCCTTTGCGGTACAGGTATGCGGCGCCTGCCCACAGCATGATGCAGGCAAGGGTTTGGTTTGACCAGCCGAAGTAGCGCCAAATAATATTGAAGTCTACTTGGGTAAGTACGGCACCTATGGCAAAAAGCGGAATGGCAATGGAAAGACGGTTTTTGGAGGGTGTTTGGTTGAAGTTGAATACTTCCGCAATGGTCAGGCGTGCCGCACGGAATGCCGTGTCGCCTGAGGTAATGGGAAGCACGATAACGCCGAGAACGGCAAGGAAGCCGCCGACGGAGCCCATAAGGCTGAGGGCGGATTCGTTAACCACGTTGGCAGGACCGCCGGCTGCGAGGGCAGCCTGAAGTTCGGCAGGGCTTTGATAGAAGGTCATGCCGACGGTAGCCCAAATAAGGGCGATAAAGCCTTCACCGATCATTGCACCGTAGAAAATAGGCTTGCCGTAGCTTTCTTTGGTAAGGCAGCGGGACATGAGCGGAGATTGGGTTGCGTGGAAGCCGGACAATGCGCCGCAGGCAATGGTAACAAAGATAAGCGGCCAAATGGGCAGGGGGTTTTCACCGGGGAATTGGTTGGTCATTTCTGCTGCAGGATAGAAGTCATAGCCTTTGATAAAAAGCATGGCGGTCATGCCTACTGCCATGATAAGGAGCACGGCGCCGAAAACGGGATAGAGGCGGCCGATGATTTTGTCAATGGGCAAAATGGTGGCAAGCAGGTAGTAAACAAAGATAATGACAAGCCAAATGTTCATGTCGATATTGGTGAGGTTTTTGAGGAGCATGGCAGGAGATGTCATAAACACAACACCGACAAGAAGAAGCAGAATGACGGCAAAAAGCTGCATAATGCGTTTGAAAACGGAACCTAAGTTGTAGCCGACGATATTCGGAACGTTGGTGCCTTTGTAGCGGATGGAGAGCATGCCTGAAAGGTAGTCATGCACGCCGCCTGCGAAAATGCAGCCGAAAACAATCCAGAACAGAGCGGCAGGACCGTAAAGGGCGCCGAGAATGGGGCCGAAAATGGGGCCGACGCCTGCAATGTTCAAAAGCTGAATGAGCCAAATTTTGGTGGGGCTCATGGGAACGTAGTCCACGCCGTCTGCCATGGTAATGGCAGGGGGAACGCGGTTGTCGTCAGAGCCGAAGATTTTGGCGACAAGTGTGCCGTAAACAGCATAGCCTGCAATCAAGGCTATACATGCAAGGATAAAATAAACATAACCTGGCATAATAAATCTCCCTAAATTAAGATAGGTTTGTATTAACCTTTGATTAATAATATGTCAATGATTATAATGAAATATTAAATGAAGGAAATTTAATTTGTCTAATATTTTTGCGTAATAATTATCATTCCTGACAGTTGAAATTTTTTTGAAATTTTTGCACAATGGCGCTGTGAGGCATATATGGAAAGACCGAAAGAAATACCGGTTTCGCCCGGAGTGTATTTATACAAGGATAAGGGCGGAAGAATTATTTATGTTGGCAAAGCGCGCAGTCTGAAAAAGCGTGTGCTTTCCTATTTTCGTCCCGACAGCCAGCTGACGGCAAAAACACGGGCAATGATGAGCCATGCCGCAAGCGTGGAATTTTTGACTACAAGCACGGAAAAGGAAGCGCTGCTCCTTGAAGCCAGTCTGATAAAAAAACACCGTCCCCATTACAATATTGTCCTGCGTGACGACAAGCAGTATATTTTATTCAGAATTGCAGTAAAAGAAGCTTATCCCCGCCTTGAGGTCGTGCGCAGGGTGAAAAAGGACGGCGCCCATTATTTCGGGCCGTTTACTTCTTCTCAGGCGGCACGGGAAACATGGAAAACCCTGCACGGAGTTTTTCCGCTGCGCCGCTGCAGCGACAAAGTCATGAAAAACAGGGTCCGCCCCTGTCTGTATCATCATATCGGCCTTTGTCTTGCACCCTGTTCGGGAACAGTTCTTCAGCAGGATTATTTTGAAATAATCCGCAAGGTGGAATTGCTGTTGTCGGGCAAATCCCGCGAACTTATCGAAAGCATAACCGAAAAAATGGAGCAGGCCTCGGAAAATCTGGAATTTGAAAAGGCGGCTCAGCTTCGCGATCAGCGAACAGCCATTGAAAAGACCATTGAAAAACAGGGAGTTGTATTTCATAACGGTGCGGATATGGATGTTATGGCCATTACGTCGCGCGGCGATGGTTTGGCTCTTGCCGTGCTTTTTGTGCGGGGCGGCTTGGTTATCGATAAAGCGGCATTTTTTTGGGCAGGTCTTGTCATGGAGGATGCCAATGAGCTGCTGCTCGGTTTTTTGACGCAGTTTTATTCCCAAGACAAGGATATACCGCCCCGTATCGTGCTGCCGTGGGCTTTGACGGAGCAGCACGGTGAAAACGATTCGGAAGAAAATGCGGACAGTCCTGCGCTTATCGGTGCGTTCGGCACGGAATATGCCGAACATGACGAGGACCTGCAGGGCATAGCCGCCATGCTCAGCGAATGGCGGGGCGGCAATGTGCGCATTGTGGCGGCACGCACGCCCGATGATTTCAAATTGATTGAGATAGCCAAAACCAATGCCCGCGAAACAGTGTACAAGCGTTCGGATTTGGGTATGGACGAACGGCTGGCCGCGCTTTTTAAAGTGCAGGAACCCATGCGCCGCATTGAGTGTGTGGACGTTTCGCATACTTCGGGCACGGCGACCAAGGTCGGACTTGTGGTGTATCAGGACGGCAAGCCGCATAAGTCGGAATATCGGGTCTGGAATATGGAAGGTACGGGCGGCGATGATTATCTTGCCTTGGCGCAGTGGGCAAAACGCAGGGCAGAACACGGCGCGCCGTGGCCGCATTTGCTGCTTATTGACGGCGGACGGGGGCAGGTCAATACCGTTCATGCAAGTTTCAGGGAGTATTTTTCTTCACAGCTTATACGTGATTCCCAAAGTTTTGATTTGGAAGAGGGACAGCTTCCCTTTGTGCTTGCAGGCATAGCCAAGGCCCGTGACGAGCAGGGGCATGCGGACAGACGCGCAGGCAATTTGGCAGACAGGATTTTTCTGCCTAACAGGAGTAATCCTCTGCCTTTTAAGGAAGGCAGTGCCGAGCTGCTGTTTTTGCAGTCAATCCGTGACGCCACCCATGATTTTGCCATAGGAAGGCACAGGCAGGCGCGCAGCAAGCAGAGCCTTGATGCGCAGCTCCTGCATTTGCCCAATATCGGCAGGGAAACCGCAAAATTGCTGTGGCAGCATTTCAAAAGCTTGGAAAAAAAGAAAAAAGCCACGGCTGAGGATTTGATGAAACT
>CALUWZ010000187.1 GCA_944324625.1 uncultured Mailhella sp.
GATCCGCTTTTTTTTATTTTATCCACAAGAGGCAGATCAGTATTTTTATCGGCAAAAATACGTTTGAGGAATCGGGCTTGAAAAGGTGCACGGTTTACGGCATAGGCATACAGAGTGTTTCCGAGGGCGTTTCTGAGCGCCAGAACTTTTTCTTTTTCCAGTGTGCCGGTGATTTCCTGAGCATGAATGCATGTTCCGAGAACAAGACAAAGTTCGGCAAGGGTTTGGCCGTCAAGCAGGGCAAGACGCCTGCTTTCCTCTGTAAAGTCCCAAAAAAAATCTGAATTATCCGCACTGTATTTTGCTGCGTATTTGGCAAAATATTTTTGTTCAAAAAAGGCTGGGTCCACAAAAGCACGGCATGGCAGAGGCACGTTTTCGCTTGGCTGAAATTTTTGGGTATTAAATTTCAGCATGGCGGAAAACAGGGCTCTGTTCTTTATACTTTCGGAGAAAAAGCCTTTATTCATGCGGGATTATTCCTCGTTTTCGTTTTTGGCTGCTTTCCTGCTTTGATATATTGTTTTTGCCGTATTTGCAATATAGAGAATTCCGGCTATAAAAATAACTCCCAGAACAATGAGAAGCACGAAGCCGAATTGGCTTTGCCGTATGGTTTCATATAAAGATTTTGCCTGCTGCATGGGAACGCTGATATCTTCCCGAACAGGGATAAACATTATGGAAATATCGTCAAAAGAAAGATTGGGAACTGATTTTGCCGTTACTTCCTTGATGTTGGCAATATAATTAATGACGGGAGATTCCGAGGTGTGGCGCAGGAAAATACCTGCGGAGGGTTTGGTGTATTCATCCGTAGTGGGGTTGGTGCTGCCGAGCACAATGTGCACTCTGGCGGTGAGAACGCCGTCAATCTGGGAAAATGTGTCAGTGAGTTCTTGGGAAATGGCATAGGCAAGACGGGCATTTTCTTCCGTGGAAGAAGAAATCATGCTGTCACCTTTAAAAATTTCGCCAAGATTGGTGTAACTCGGACGGGGCAAATTGTTTTTGTTTAAAATTTCAAGTGCTTGAATAAGTTCTTTTTCTTCAATAGTTAAGGTAAACAGTCCCTTGCCTTGGCTGACTTTTTCTGCCTTCATTTCATATTTCAGCAAAAGTGCCAGCATTTCATTGACTTGCTGCTCATTCAAGTCTTGGTACAATGCTTTTTGACAGGCTGACAGGCTGACAACAAGAGCAAAAAGCAAAAGAAGAAGAGAGAAAAATTTCAGCGGAGAAGATTTTTTTTGAATATGCATATTCTGTCCTTTGTCAGCCTTGTTGTTTGAGAATTGTTTCAAATTGTTCCGTGCTGGATTTGGAAACGGAATTGTTCTGCGATACCTGTACATTGAGCATGCTTGTCAGATACTGCAGTCTGAACAGGTTTTCGGTTGTCAGGGAATTGTTGCTGATTTGATGCAGTATTTCTTGAATTTCCTGCAAATATTCCTGCGGTTCGACTGAAATGCTTTCTTTTTGTTCTGACCCCGGAATTTCAGCCTGTCCGGTTTGTTCCGGCTTTTCGGCAGAAAATTCTGTCTGTTCCGATGATTGAACTTCCTGAATCTGTATGGGGTCGGCAGGAGGTGCGTCTGCGGACGGGACGGCATTTATTTTTATTTCCGCAGACTGTGCGGTATTGTCTGCAAGTCCGTCCTCTCCTGCAGGATTTTGGTCCATGGGCTCCTGCATGTATTTTTCAAATTCCGCAACAAGCTCTTTGTCCGGCTTATTGTCCTGCGGATTTTTTAAAACAGTATCACTGGATATATTTGTTTTGTCAAATATATCCATGAACTGTTTTAAAGAATTTGAAAGTGCAGCAAAATCCATAAATTACATATTGGCTAAAAGGTCTTCTGCCAAAGCTTTGGAAGCTCCGTCACTGTTTTTGACTTCTTCGAGAATCGGTTTTGCTTCGTCTTTTCTGTCTGACAGAAAATAACATAAGCCGAGCAGGCATTTGGCATCCGTGTCAGCAGGATTGCTGTCAAGAATTGCTTTGATAATGGTTTCAGCCTGTTCAAATTCACCTACGCTAATGTGGTTATGGGCAAGGCCGAGTTTGGCACCGCTGTGTTCCGGCTGATCAGAAAGTATGCTTTCAAAGATGTTTCTGGCCTGTACGGTGAGGCCTTTGTGGGTGCCGTAGGAGGCAATGTCCAGTAAACGGCGTATTTCTTCTTGAGTAAACATTTATGCTCCTTTAGCTTGCTCTTTGGGCTATGCTCTTCATGGAATCTGTCAGGCTCTTGGTAACCGTGGAAACAGATTCTACCAAAGCATTGTACTGTCCCATTTCAAATTGCAGGGCAAGCATTTGTTCAGGGCCGAGTTCTCCGCCGTCTTGAATGGCATTCATTTGTTCCTGCAGCTTGCTGCCGCGGTTTTCAATGCTGTTCATGCCCTGAGAAAAAAAGTCATTAACATTGATGCTGCCTATTTGACTCATAATGTACTCCTTATGCTTTTTCCAAAATTTCTTCAGCTGAAATGATGGCTGTTTCTTTTTTTCTTGCTTCCTGCATTTCGTCCATGGACATGCCTTTATCCATTTCTTTTTTCAGGGAGATTTTCATGGATAAAATTTCGTCTTTGATGGGAGTGAGGGAAGCTCCTGTTTCCATTACGTCAAAGATTGAAACAAAATTGCTCATTGATTACCTCGTAAAGGGAATATGGTTATGGAACCGTTATGGTTGACTGCAAGTTCATGCAGGCTGATCTGTTCCAATATTCCTCCGTCGGGAAGTATTCCGCCGATAAAGATTTTTTCGCCCGTATCCAGAGTGATGAAAGGAATTGTTCCAAGTGTTACGCCCGTAACGGAAAAATTCGCCGTTTTGCTTTGTTCGGCAGGTGCCGCCTTATTTCCTTTTTTGGGGAAATAGGTTTCAGCCGCTGCCGCTGCGGGGAATTCGTAAGGAATATTAAATCCGAGTTCCTGCTGAATGTCATCCATAAGGGCTTGGATCTGCGCTTGTTCTTCCTGTGAAGGCTTGTTGGTGAAAAGAATTGTTCCTTCTTCAAAAATAGGGTTAACGGTTTTTATGTTGTAGGCATCTTTTTTTGCGTTCAAAAGTTCCTGAAGTTCTTTGGCATAAATGGTTTTTATGTTCAGCTTTTCGCGTATTTCGTCATAATGGGGAAGAAGTTCTTTCATGTACTGCAGAAGAATTTGCTGAAAGAGTTCATCCTTTACGTAATAACCGAGAAAAATATCTTCATCGCCTGCCGTAACGGTCGGATAAACATTTTTCAGGCTGAAAATATTGCTGAATGTTTTGGCAATATCGCTTTTGACCATTATATCCAGATGTATGGGGAACTGCATTTTTTGTGCCATTGCATGGAGTTTTGCCCGCTCCGCATCATTTTCCAAGATTCCCTGCCAGAGAACCCCCTTATCCGTTACTATGGCCTGAATGTGGGGAAACCCGTTATCCGCCAGATAATTTTGAATTTTTTCAATATCTTTAAACTCATTGCTGTCTATGGGGGTAAAGGTTACAGCAAGAGCGCAGATGGCAGCAAGGGCCAGAACAGCTCCGAGAAAATTTTTCTTTTTTGAAGGCTTTTGGTCAGGATTTTCTTCATTTTCGGCAACAATATTGATACTGTCTTCGTCCTGTTCTGATGATGT
>CALUWZ010000188.1 GCA_944324625.1 uncultured Mailhella sp.
GAATTTACGCGCCGCATGAACGGTGAATTCACCCAAGAATATTATCAGGCTTTCGACAAGCTTTTCCAAGACCTTTTGAACGGTCAGGAAGACATTGCAACCCGTGTTGCAGGCAAAAAAGTTCTTGACGCTGTCGGTGCTGCCCTGCCCGAACTTATCGGCGGTTCTGCCGACCTTACGGGTTCCGTGGGCACGCTGCACGCAAACTCCAAATCCCTTGACCTTGAAAGCTTTGAAGGCAACTACATACACTACGGCGTACGCGAATTTGCCATGAGCACGGTCATGAACGGCCTCAGCCTGCACGGCGGCTTCATTCCCTACGGCGGAACCTTCCTTGTCTTTTCCGACTACGCCAAAAATGCCATTCGTCTGGCTGCCCTTTCCAAAATCCGCGGCATCTGGGTGCTTACCCATGACAGCATAGGCGTCGGCGAAGACGGCCCCACCCACCAGCCCGTTGAACATGTTTCTGCCCTGCGCCTGACTCCCGATGTTGACGTATGGCGTCCCTGCGACACAGTGGAAAGCGCCGTTGCATGGAAAGCAGGCATCGAGCGCAGCCATGCTCCCACCTGCCTTGCCATGAGCCGCCAAAACCTCAAAGCCCAAGCTCATACAAAAGAACAGCTTGCCGACATTGCCAAAGGTGCCTATATCCTTTCCGACTGCGAAAAAACACCTGAACTTATCCTCATTGCCACAGGCTCCGAAGTGGGTCTTGCCATGGAAAGCGCAGAAGCCCTGCGTGCGGAAAACATTCAGGTACGCGTGGTTTCCATGCCCTGCGCCGATGTTTTTGACAGACAGGACGCAGACTACAAAGAACAGGTACTGCCCAAAGCCTGCCGCAGACGCATTGCCATAGAAGCGGCAAGTGCAGATTTCTGGTATAAATATACAGGACTTGACGGAGCGGTTGTTGCCATGACAACCTTCGGCGAATCCGCCCCTGCCAATAAACTTTTCCCCTACTACGACTTTACGAAAGAAAACATTACAGCCAAAGCCAAAGAAATTTTAGGAGATTAACATGAAAGCACTGAGCATGGATGACATTGACCTGCAGAACAAACGTGTCGTAATCCGCTGTGATTTGAACGTACCCATTAAAAACGGCGTCATTACGGGCGACAAAAGAATACGTGCCGTTCTTCCCACCATTCAAAAAGCTTTGGACAAGAACTGCGCCGTCATTGTTCTTTCCCACCTCGGCCGTCCCACGGAAGGAACCTTTGAAGAACAGTTCAGCCTGGCTCCCGTGGCAAAACGCCTCGGCGAACTTTTGGGCAGAGAAGTCCGTTTCCACGCCTATGACCCTGAACTTTCCGTACAGGCCCAAAACGGCGAAGTTGTACTGTGCGAAAACGTACGCTTCCTTGCGGGCGAAAAGAAAAACAATGCAGAACTTGGCGCAAAGCTGGCAGGACTCGGCGATGTGTACGTAATGGATGCCTTCGGGGCAGCCCACAGAGCGCATGCCTCCACTGAATCCGCAATCCGTCAGGCAAAAACTGCCGCAGCCGGCCCGCTTATGCTTGCAGAAATGGAAGCTGCCAAAAAAATTCTGGACGAACCCAAACGTCCGCTTTACGCCATTGTGGGCGGCAGCAAAGTTTCCACAAAAGTTACCGTGCTTGAAAATCTACTCAGCTTTGTGGACGGTCTTATCGTAGCAGGCGGCATTGCCAATACGTTCCTGCTTGCCGAAGGTTACAATGTAGGCAAATCCTTGGCTGAAGAAGATTTTGTGGAAGAAGCAAAACGCCTTATCAAACTTGCAAAAGACAAAAATGTGGACCTTCCTCTTGCAAAAGACGTTGTTGTGGCCAAAGACCTTGCCACTGCCGAAGGACTCAGAACCTGCTCCATTAACGATATTAAAGCCGACGAAGCTATTTTTGACATGGCCGAAGAAACCTGCAAAGAATTTGCCAAGGCCCTCGAAAAAGCCCACACCGTTGTATGGAACGGCCCCCTCGGCGTTTTCGAACAGCCTCCCTTTGACAAAGGAACCCGTGCAATCGGCGATATTTTGGCAAAATCCCAAGCCTATACCCTTGTATGCGGCGGCGACAGCGTAACCGCAGTGGAACAGTTCGGCATTCAGAACAAAATGGGCTATCTTTCCACAGGCGGCGGAGCGTTCCTTGAAGTTTTGGAAGGCAAAACCCTGCCTTCAGTGGCTGCCCTTGCCGACAGAGCATAATTTCAGAATCAATCCATAAAGATAAAAAGCCCTTTTAAATCTCTTTAAAAGGGCTTTTTCATTTATTGGATCCGCAAAAAAATTCTGCTACAGGCCACAATCATCAATATCAAGTTCCTGCGTTGCAAGCAGTCTGTCATACCAACTGTCACCATGCATATTTTCTGCAAATTTTTTGCTGTTTTCCTGCCGCCTTGCATCCAATTGAGCAAGCTGTTCCCCGGTAATGCGCTCAATATCCCGATATATTTTTTCATCATTCAGAGCTTTTGCCAATTCAATGAACCGATTAATGTTTTGTCTGGAAAAACAATAAAACAACAAACGGTGATTCCAAGATATTGCTTCCATGGCTTTTCCCTGTTTGAGCAGACTGGAAATCAAAAGGCGGTAACCGTCATACCAAAAAGGTTCCTTGGCCAGATATTCCCTGCACAAATCATCGGAATAATCAGCTCTCACAACCGTATTAAATTCCTTGTTTTTTTCTTCGGAAAGCCTTGGATAAAAAACAAAATCCTTCGTTAAAGCAGGAACATAGCCGTCCTGATGATAATACAGATGCGCATCGGGCACAATATGGGGTTTGCGGGAAAAAAGCAAACGGCCGTTGCTGAGCCCGGTATCATCGTCAAGCCTGCCCGGTGTCTGGCTGGTATAATGATACACAATGCTTTCCGGAACAACCTGCTGCATGAGCCCCTGCTCCGCATAAGAATAACAAAGGTCAATATCTTCCATGCCGTTTTTATATCCTTCATAAAAACAGCCTAAAGCAAAAAACTGCTCGGTGCGGCATAAAAGCACAGCGCCCGTAATAACGCGGAATTTTCTTTTTTTCAGAACATTATAATGAGATGGCGGAAAATACGTATAAATGTGCCCTACACTGTTCATGGGCGTAAAAACAACACCGCAGTGCTGAACCGTTTTGTCAGGATACAAAAGCAAAGGACCTGCCATGCCAACACGGGGATTTTCCAAAGTTCTGACAAGAGGAGGCAGCCAGTTTTGCGTCACCACGGTATCATTGTTTAAAAACAGCAAATATTCACTGCCGTCTTTTCTTGCCTGCTCTGCACCCTGATTGCAGGCAACGGCAAAACCCATATTTTCAGAATTTCTGATATAAGTGAAATGCCCGCTCCCAAATAAAGCAGTCCCCATCTGTTCAGCATGGGAGGCGGTTTTGTCTGTCGAAGCATTGTCAACCAAATACACATGAATATCAGACAAAGCTGTATGCCGCACAAGGGACTTCAAACAGGGAAGCGTCATATTTTCCCATAAATTCCAAACAGGTATGATTATACCGACTGCCATTGCAATATCCCCGGTCTGCCCTTAATTGAAATCCGCCAAAAGCGCGCGCAAATCAAAATCACCGAAATCATACTGCCTGCATTCCGTACGTATG